>JAUSOT010000106.1 GCA_030656075.1 Candidatus Cloacimonadales bacterium | reverse complement strand
ATTTGGCGGCAAAGTCCTTATATTTTGCTCCGAAATATACGATGGAGACAGACACACAGGGATGCACGGGAGAGATCATATAACCGATGTAAACAGCCACATACATGATGGCAAAAGTGAGTGGCGTGAGTTGTTCAGAGCCATAAGTTGCCAGAAAGATCGGGATGAGAATGGAAACGGGAAGCTGCACACGTCCCGTCACCAGAGCCAGGAATGCTCCGATGAAAATGATCAAAAAACTTTTAGAAAAAACGATTTTGGAAATCTCTTCCGAAACCGATGAAGCTTCAAACACATGCAGGAAAAGGAAGACTCCGATAATGATCAAAAAATATTTCCAGGGCTTCATTTTTCGGATGATTTTTTTGCCGTCCGGAAGTTTCAATTTTCCAATGAAAACGGTTAAGATCAAACTCGTGAAAATGCCGATCAAGAGCGATATCTCATCCATCACACCATTATTGGAAAGGATGATGTGAATAACCGGAGCGGAAATGATTATTAGCAAAGGAATTAGTAGTTTGCGCAGATTGAAATCCTGTGGTTTCGGCATATCGCCTTTAATATGGAACAGAAAGAAAAAATAGCCCAGCAAAAAGAGCACTGCAAAAGCAGGCAGGATATATAAAATGATCGTGTAAATGTTCAGGTTTGCCATCTTGGAACAGGGAAGCAGTCCACCCAAAGGATAGATGAGAATGAGAATATGCCGGAACCAGACATTAATGGCGGCATAATGTTCTTTGCTGATGTCGTCTCCGGCTTTTTTCAGCATGGGAGCGGAAAGCAGAGCACCGCCCGGAATCGGCAGCAGTCCCATCAAAGCAGGGGAAAATCCCAGAAAAACTTGTCTCTTCACCTGCAAGTTTTCCACCAGGTCATTCAGCAAACCGGATTTCTGCAGGCTGCCTCCGATGAGCGGGATCAAACCGACGGCAACTGCCAGAAGCAAGATCGGCATGTCGGAAATAGTGAGCCAGATAACGCGCCATAATTCCAAGAATGAAAGATTGAAAATTCCCAAACAAAGCGCTCCGACGACCAGCGCCAGCCAGAGACTTTTTTTGGCGATGATCAAGATCAAGGCAAGTGCGATGAAGAAACTTATCCAGATCAGCATTCGCAAACCTTCACATACAATTTTCGGTGTCGAGGCCCGTCGAATTCGCAGAAGAAAATTCCCTGCCAGGTTCCCAGAACCAATTGCCCGTTTTCGATAATGATTTCCTGCGAACAGCCAACGAGAGAGCTTTTTACGTGAGCATCGGAGTTGCCTTCCATGTGTCTGAATTCGGGCAGGATCGGTGAGATTTTTTTCAGGGAATTGATGATGTCGGAAGGCACGGTTGGATCGGCATTTTCATTGATCGTCACTGCAGCAGTGGTGTGGGGAACAAATAAAACCAGCATTCCATTTTTGATACCTGATTGCTGAACGATTTCTCTGATTTGCTTTGTTACATCTATCAGCTCTTCTCGCCGAGTCGTTCTAACTTCAATTTTCTTAAACATTCAACTTCCTTCCATATCGATTAGTTCAGTTTTCATTCTGAACCTTCACTCTGAAAAAATCTAAATTCCGGAGATGGATTTTTATGTCAATTGTTACGGTTTATTTTTTCTTGACTAATTATAGCTCAAAAGGGCTTTTTATCATCAGTTCATCGAGATGGAGGAAGAAATGAAAAAGTTGCATATTTCACAAGATGATAAATTGATACTGGGAATCTGCGGGGGAATTGCCGAATCGTTTGGTATGAATTCCAACCTGGTTCGCCTGATCTTTGTGGCGTCTTTTTTTGCCGGATCTGCTGGATTGTGGATTTACCTGATTTTAGCAGTTATCTTGCCCAGGAAAACAGCGAACGAACAGATCATCGATGTCGAACCGGAAACAGAAGGAAACAAGATTTACCGGTTGTGGGATCATCGGATGCTGGGTGGCGTTTGTGCTGGAATTGCTAAATATTTTAGCTGGGATGTCACTCTGGTGCGTCTCATTTTTGTTGGCCTGTCTTTTGTGGGTGGGATTGGCGTGCTGCTTTACTTATTTTTCTGGTTTCTTTTTCCCAACGAAGAGTAGAGCGATTAACTTCCGATTGTTCCCCGAAAATTTTCGGGGATCATCGGAATGTTCGATGTGTATTCATGTCATTCCCATGCAAATGGGAATCTGATTATTTATCATATAAGATTCCCGCTTTCGCGGGAATGACAATGTAGAACGGCGATTTTCACGGTGAAAATATCACGGATGATGTAGGGGCGATTCACGAATCGCCCGAGAATATCGGTTCCCAAGACGAACTTGGGAACGAGAATAACTTAGATTCCTGCTCACGTGGGAATGACAGATTGTACAACGACGTTCACATCGTTTAAAAGCAAGCTGGCAGCTTGCTGCCCTTTGATTAGATTCAGTTCCCAAAACAAACTTGGGAACAAGATGATTTCATTCCTTTCGGGGAATGAAAAATGCAAGACAATGTTATCGCTTCAAACTTTTGCGGAACATAAGGATGAGAAGCTTATTGTTCAGTCAGGTTTGAATTCAACACCTACAAAGGAGATGAGTATGAGAAGGATTTTATGGATGGTTTTTTTATTTATAGCAGGTTCACTTTTCGCACAATTCAATGATTTAGTTAAGCTTAATTCTTATCAAAGTCGGGTTTATTATCGCGGAAAAGAAGCCTGCAAAGTTGTTGGTAATGAGATTTACATCACCTATGTGGAGTTGTATCCGTCCTCAAATCTGATCTTTGCCTATTCCGCTGATGCTGAGAATTTTACGAATCTCATTGTCGATGAGAATATTATGACAAACAAGCGAGCCATTCCGACTATCGAAGTCTTTCCTGATGGGCAAATCATCATTTTCTACATCAAAGAAATCGATTTTATTTTCAATTTACTGAAAGCAACTTCCACCGATAATGGCGTTTCATTTGAAATCGAAAGTATCGAAACAATGGTTACGGAATTTTCAACTTACTTAGATGGAAATGAACTATATCTTACCTATAAAAAAGGTGATTCCGTCAGTTTCAGTTACTACAATTATTTCACAAATAAAGAAGCAAGTGAAAACGCAGATGGTGGACTAGCAGCAGCAATGGTTAAATTCTGGGGACCTGATGTTCTCTGGGGTCCCGTTCATTCCAATAGTGATATTTACATACAGCAAGCCGGAGGAGGATATAATAACGAATGGCCAACTTTTCATGGACCTGTTACTACCGCAGGCATTGTTAGAGTCTATCCTTCGGGTGCACCAGCATTTGGCAATTGTCCAATTGAAGATATTTTTTTGGGAGGTTTGGAAGAACACATTATTCCCACAATTCTACCCGCAACTGCGGAAGAGTTGAGTTCAAATGCAATCCAAGTTGGAGAGGGATATGATATAGTTTATGTGAAAATGAATGGTACAACCTGCCAGACTATGTTCGGAGCAATTATTTATCCCAATATCCAGGAATTTAATGTTTACAGTTGGTATCCCGATAGTCCTGCTCATGCAAACGTTATCATTGCAAATAATGGAAACTGGTATGAAGACAGCAACCTGATATATCAAAATCAATTGAATATTCCTGATACAGTCTGGGTAAACGGTCCCAGCTATGATCTGCCCGATAACTGTTTCTGGGTGGAAGATGCGGTTTTGTGGATCGAAGGAGAAGTGAATGGCAACACAACCTGGGGATGTGCCAACAATGTTTACATAACTTCCGATATTTATTATACAAACACACCTTTGGGTGAACCACCTGATGAGCCTGGGAATATGAATCCTTCCGATTATTTCGGGCTGGTCTCCGAAAAGAAGATTTTCCTGAAATATAAACACAAAGACCCATTCAATAATTTTGAATTGAGAGCTGATAATTGTGATGATGTTTATCTTTACGGCGCTTATGCAGCGATCGGTTTGGGAGACGAATCGATTTACGGGATCATGGCTTGTCATCATGACGGCATACTCACATTTGAATATCAGCACCCACACGGATCGACTCCGAATTTCAATGCTTTAAGTCCTTATACTATGACCGATACGACATATACTTATCTGGATTTACATAAATTCATATTTCCGATTGATTCAAATTTACCGGAAGAATTATTAGGTTTCAATTTACATAGCAACGATCCTGTTTATGCAGGAACAAGTGGCTTCCCTTATGAAAGTAGTGAATATCTGAACAGTTATCCCAATAACGATCCGCAAAATTATGTCTTCCCTTATGGAGCTGATTATCCCTGGTACAATCCTGTTTATCCGGAATCATCCGATGATATTGTGTTTGATAGAGGAGAGATGAAATTATGGGGATCGATCATTCAAAGACGGCGCGGCTTTATGCATCGCAGTGGAACTGATCCATATAATCATCCGGGTGATAATGACTGGGATCTGGAAAATTATCATTATGGAGGGGATCATGCCTCCATAGGTTATTATAGAACCTGTTATTACGATTCACGATTTGAAGTAGTTCAGCCAAATTACTTTCCAACCGGATACAATGGAAATGTAAATTCTACTTTGTTTATTACTTGTTCGTTTGATGGTGGAAATAACTTCGAAGTTCTTTCTTCTGCGGCATTGGATGATTTTGAACCTATATACTCTCTTGTTTCAGAAGGCGATTTAGTTGTTGCAATTACTCACGATCCCTATCCGTTGAGACTTCAATTATCGATTGATCACGGGATATCATTCACTGAACATATTGTTGAAATGCCGGTCGGTGAGCTGAAAAATGTGGATGTGATTAATGGATTACTTTATTTCTATTATCATTGTCCTTCCGATGAAAACAAAATTATAGAGTTCGATCCTACTTCTTTAGATACATTAATATATCAGACTTTCATTCCCCCCGAGAACTTAAGCAATTTCGCTGTTTCACATAATCATGAAAAAGTATATGCATCTCTATTTGATTATTCTTTAACGACTGGTGTTATGGATATTGAATTTGACTACTCTATAAATCAGGGCAATTCTTTAGATCAGATTTATCATTGGCAATCGAATTGGACCGAATATATGAGTTTCGACTATTCGGAACTGGATTTACATTTTGATCAAAATGATTATGTTTATTCCATCATATCTTATATCTCTACACAAAGCTTAGGTGCGTGTGATTTATATTTAGCAAAAGGTTTTCTGCCAGATCTTACCACCGGAAGCTGGGATAATGAAATTCCTAAACCACAGAAAATTACTTTATCTAATTATCCCAATCCCTTCAATCCATCCACGACGATCTCATTTTCCGTAACGCAAACGTACTCGTTTGCGACAATTGAAATCTTTAATTTAAAAGGTCAAAAAGTGAAAACGTTCACTTTGGACTGCAGCAATTCTTTTGCTGCTAACGCGAGGGACTCGCGTTCCACATACTCTGTCACCTGGGACGGAACCGATGACAACAACAAACCTGTTTCCAGCGGAATTTATTTCTATAAATTGAAATCAGGTAATTTCGAGAAAACCAAGAAGTGTCTTTTGATGAAATAACCTTCGGAGCGGTCGAGAAGACGAGAACCTTCCGAACGGTTATCAGCTATTCGTAAACCCGAGTCGGTTCATTGAATGTCCCAACTCGAGTTTACGTGAATAATAAGTGGAAAATGTAGATTCCCGCTTTTGCGGGAATGACATGTACACTCCTTCTCCTCGATAGGAGAAGGTTGGTTTACCCCGTGAAATTCAGCTTGCTGAATATTTCACTGGGGGATGAGGTCGATCAGATTCCCGCTTTCGCGGGAATGACAACCTGAGCGATGCTCACAAAGGAGTTAGATATGAACAGAATTTTATTGGTTGTTTTATTTTGTTGGGCAGTTTCTCTTTTTGGGCAGTTTTACGATCCGGTGCAAATCAATCAGGAAAACGAGAACGTTTTTTTTCGAGGTTCTAAAGCTTGCAAAATCATTAACGATGAGATTTACTTGGTTTTCGTGGAAGATTCTCTGGCAGCAAATCTGTATTTTTCCCATTCGCCGGATGGAATTTCCTTTGAGAATATGCTGATAGATCAGAATGTGGAAACATGCGAAGAAGCACTTCCGACCATAGAAGTGATGGAAAGTGGCAAAATCCTGATCTACTACTGCAAAGCAATGAACAGCGAAATATATCTCTATGATGCAGTTTCCTACAATAATGGCTCCTCGTTTACAATCGAACAATTGGATACAAATATCAGCGAGTTCTCATCTACCACTTTGGAAAATGAGACTTATCTGAGTTTTAAAAAAGACAGCGAAATCAACTTCAGTTTTTTCAACAATTTTACAGACACTGATGAATCTGAAAATGCCGATGGCGGTTTGGATGAAGCAATTATTCCATTTTGGGGAGCGGATGTTTTGTATGGTCCAGTTCACATAAACTCCGATTTATGGATAGCTCAATTTGGCGGAGGAATAAATAATGGCTGGCCAACATTTTACGGACAGGTTGTAACTAACGGAATTATCAGATTATATCCTTCCGGGGTTCCAGCTGTGGGGAATGCACCGATGGAACAAATTTTTCTGGGTGGATGGAGAGATTCTAATAATGGGGTAACGGAAGTTCAGCTTCCCGAAACTGCCGAAGCGATCCGTCAAAACGGCATACAGGTTGGCGATGCTGAAACTGATATTATTTATGTTAAAATGTGTGGTTCATCCGCAGAAACCATGTTCGGTGAAATCGTTGAGGTCGGAGTTCAGGAATTTCCGGTTTACAGTTGGTTCCCCAAAGATGCTGCGGAAGCTAACTGGTGCATAAATTATGGCGGCAACTGGTATGAAGATTCCGACCATATCTGGACGAATGAGATCGCTATCTACGATACGGTTTGGACGGCTGGACCAACTCTTTCCTGGACTGATGAAGCAACTTTCTGGATTCCCGATGCAGAACTCTGGATCGAAGGAGGGGTTGCAGGAAATGTGACCTGGGGTTGCGGGGAAAATGCGTATATTGTAAATGATATTTATTATGCAAATACAACGCTTGGTTCACCTCCTGATGATGAAGATGATATGAATCCAACCGATTATTTCGGACTGGTTTCGGAAAAACGCATTTTCATCAAATACAAGCATCGTGATCCCTTTAATGAAAATTATCCAATAGTTGCCCCAAACTGCGATGGAAATGTATTTCTCTATGGCGCCTATGCAGCCATCGGGAAAGGAGATACTCTGCAATATGGGAATATGGCTTGTCATTACGACGGCATCATCACGCCTGAATATCAGCATCCTCACGGTTCCACGCCAAATTTCTGGGCACCAAGTCCTTACACCGGCAACGACACGCTTTATACTTTCATCGACTTTCATAAATTTGTTTTTCCACATAATGTTTTTCTTCCAAATAACCTATTGGGTTTCAATCTTCATGGAAATAATCCAATTTCTAACAATAACAATACTTGCGGTTTTCCCTACGAAAGTCCCGACTATCAATCCAGCTTTCCCAACAATGATCCCAATAATTATGTCTTTCCTTATGGAACGGATTATCCCTGGCTGAATCCTGTCTGGCCCGAACCAGCGACCAACATTGTACTTGAACGTGGAACAATCCATCTCTGGGGTTCGTTTGTGCAAAGGCGTCGCGGTTTTATTCACCGCAGTGGAATCGATCCTTACAATCATCCTGGAGATAACGAATGGGATTTAGAAAATTTTCATTATGATGGTTATCATGGATCTACTGGTTATGCCACAAAAGATTATCACTACGATTCCAGATTTACAATAACCAATCCAATCGATTTTCCTTCAGCGGTATGTGAAAATTATCAGACCGTTTATGTGCAGAAATCTAGTGATGAAGGGAATACGTTTGAGCCAGTCGTAAAAAAATCAATGAAGTGGGAATCACCTATAATGTCAAAAGATCACATTTTTTCAATAGGAGGAGAGCATATTATACTTCAACCTATTAAAGAAAGTGATAAGATTATTTATTCGTTCAATGAAGGAGAGTTCTTTTCTGAAATTCAGCCAAATTTCAATAGTTATTGGTTTACAATACAGAATATCTTCGTTTCAGATGCCTTGATATACATTTTTGGAAATAATGAGGATGGGATCTTTTTATATGAATACGAGAACTTATTTTTTGAACCAAGCTCGATTTACCCTTTTACTGCGAATTCCGAAATTTATTCATTCAATATTACTGAAAACAGCAACAAAGTTTTCGTTACAGTGCAAAATCCGCTAATCCAACCAATTGTTTTTGGTTTTGATTACACTTATGAAGATCCTCTGCTTTTCAATGGAAATTATACTTGGCAAACACCCTTCAATTTGATGTTCGAAGAAGATTCAAAATTAGATTTAAATTTCGATATTCATCAAAATGTATATGTAAGTTTTTTAAATTCTGCTGTGGAAGGTCTGGAATACGGTGATCTCTGGTTAACTAAAGGCTCATTGCCAAATCTCACCGGCACAGAAGAAAGTCAAATTCCATTTTCCGGGGAAATTACTTTATCTAACTATCCCAATCCATTCAATCCATCTACGATTATCGAATTCCAATTAAACACCGAAACTGCCAAAAACACCGAATTGGTTATCTATAATTTGAAAGGCCAAAAAGTGAAAGTGTTCACGTTCCCAAACGGGAGTTTAGGAACGAGTGAACA
>JAUSOT010000213.1 GCA_030656075.1 Candidatus Cloacimonadales bacterium | reverse complement strand
TGATCACAGAAACGGTTGATGCGAATGGATTTGTGCCGTCCAATCTGCCGCCCAGGCCGACTTCAAAAATAGCTGCATCCACTTTTCTCTTCTGAAAAATGTAAAAAGCCAAAGCAGTTGTAATTTCGAAAAAAGATGCTTCATTTGCTTCCAGAACAGATTCCCATTTTTTATAATTTTCAATCAATTCTTCCAGCGAAATGTTTTTTCCATTCAAGCGGAAACGCTCCCGGTAATCCACCAGATGCGGGGAAGTGTTCATGCCGGTTGAAAGGCCGTGAGCCAGACACAATGCTTCGCACATGGCAGCCACAGAACCTTTGCCGTTGGTTCCGGCCACATGAATTCCTGCCAATTTGAGATTCGGCTGATCCATTTCTACCAAAATGTTCAGCATGCGATCCAATCCGAGTTTCACGTTTCCTGAATGTCGCTGATAAATATAATCTAAAAATTCCTGATAATTCATTAATTATGTATCCTTAGTTTCTTTTTGCCTAAACTTCCGAAGTTTCTAATAAAAATTCTCTGAAGATAAACTTCGGAAGTTTTTATATCCTACAAAAAAACCTTCGGGAAATCCCGAAGGCTTTTAAAAATTAAGTATTTTATTTTTTCAATTAATCCAAAATGCTTTCCGGCAGCACATGATCTGGGAATTTCACAGCATGCGGACAGGTGACGGTTATCTTGCCGGTTTCATAATCGCCTTCCATGAAATACTTATCGCCAACGCCATTTTCCGGGCATTCAAAAGTTTTCTTCAGATAATTCATACGCATCAGATCCTGGGCCGTTCCGGTGAAATCTTCCTCTCTATCCAGCATATAAGCGTCGATCGCCTTGTAGATCGTGCTCATATTTTTGATGCATTCTTCGGCTTTCTGCTTTTTATTAACATTATATGTTTGGGGAATGATGAGAATGAACAAGAGAACAGCGAGCGCAACTAAACTAATCACTTTATAGATATTAAAATGTTTCATTATTTCTCCTTAAAATTTTTTTTCGATAAGGCTGACTTCGACCTTTTTTCGTCAAGTTTTTTGTTCCAATTATTCCTTTTTGAAAATCTTCTTGACCTGCGAAGTTCAAGATTGAATTTATGAAAAAAAAATTCTGGAGGTTTAGGATGCCTAAAAAAGTGATGGTTGCTACCGATAAACCCTTTGCAGCTTCAGCTGTAGTTCAGATCGAAAAACTCTGCAAAGATGGCGGTTATGAATTTATTTTGTTGGAAAAATACGGCGATCAAAGCAAGTTTGTGGAAGCTGTAAAAGATGTCGATGCCCTGATTGTTCGCAGCGACAATGTGACCAAAGAAGTAATCGAGAATGCAAACAATTTGAAAATAGTAGTTAGAGCCGGTGCCGGATTTGATAACCTGGATTGTACGGCAGCTTCTGCCAAAAAAGTGGTTTGCATGAATACTCCCGGGCAAAACTCGAACGCTGTTGCCGAGCTTGCCATCGGTATGATGATCTACATGGCTCGTGGTCAGTTCAATGGAAAATCCGGAACGGAGTTGAAAGGAAAAACACTCGGCATTCATGCCTATGGAAATGTGGGTGTGAACGTAGCTCGCATAGCCAAAGGCTTTGAAATGAAAATCCTGGCTTTCGATCCTTATGTGGACAAAGCTGTTATGGAAAAAGACGGCGTGGAAGCAGTGGATTCTGTGGAAGAACTTTATAATGTCTGCGATTATATTTCACTGCATCTGCCTTCCATTCCTGCTACCCAAAAGTTCGTTAACAAAACTCTGCTCAGCATCATGAAGAAAGGAGCGACAGTCATAAACACCGCACGCAAAGAAGTAGTTTGTGAGGATGGTTTGTTATTTGTCTTAGGAGCAAGAACAGACCTGAAATATGCTTCCGACATCGCTCCGGATAAAAAAGATGAAATGCTGGAAAAACTGGGAGATCGCGTTTATTTCACACCCAAGAAAATGGGTGCTCAAACTGCGGAAGCCAATCTCAATGCCGGAGTAGCCGCCATGAAACAGATCATCGATTTTTTTGAAAAAGGCGATACAAAATTTCAAGTGAATAAGTAATATTCAGAATGCTATAAACTTGAGCCACTGAGATTATTTTCGGTGGTTTTTGCTACAAAAACATAAAACCTTTTGACAAATATGATCTAATTCTGGAATCTAACACAGTAAGGAAAGATAATAATAAAGTGCAGATAAAAGGGAGGAAAAATGTCAGGCTTTAAAACCATTGAGTACTATGTGAACGAGGATTTTTCATTCGAGATAAAACGAAATTCCAAAGGGCAGAAAATTGGCAAATTAATTGATCTGAAAACTAATAAAAAAATCGGACAGGATCTGGATCAGAAGGTTATTCCTGAAAACGTTGAAAATCTGGTGAATGTAGCTAAAGTTGTCATCAGCGCAGCCTGGCAGGATGGCAAGATACTCCAATCTGAAAAGGATGCTTTCAACAAAGTCTTTGAATCTGTCGATGTAAGTCCCGAGCAGGAACAGGATATCAAGAATGAGCTGTTGAAGCCCACACCCATTGAAGAACTGGTGAAAAAGATCAAAACCAGAGAAGAAAAACTGCTCATTCTGGAAACATCTCTGCTGCTAATCATTGCCGATAACGAATTCCATCCCAAAGAAAAAGCTTTCATCGAATACCTGGTGAAGGAATTCAAACTCGATAAAACAGATTTTGCCATTTTGTACAATGTGCTTCCCGAAAAAGTAAGAAAATATATCATCAAAGAATCGATCAATGAAACGCTGGCGATCAAAGCTGATGAGATCAAAACCCTTGCTCAGTTTTCTGATAAAAATATGCTCAGGAACGTTAGTCACGAAAAGGTATATTCCAGCTTCATGAACAATTGGAAAAACCGCAGCAGCCGCTATCGCAGGATAAGTTCCTATTAAATTGAATATTGAGAATTGAATATTACTGGTTCCTGTCCGGCAGCTGCCGGATGGGAGCTATTTTTTTCCTCATTTTCTTTAATTGGATTCTTTTATAAAATGAGAAAATGAATTCTGCATAATTGAGTGTTTTATGGGAAAAGTCATTAAATGCGGTCTTTGCGAGTTAGCTTCTTGCTGGCGCTAACGAAGCAATCTCTATAATTATCAATTAATTAACAAAATAGATTACTTCAGCAGAATTCCTTTGATCCGGCAATTGCCGGACGCAAAGACTGAGTGGAAATTATGCAGAAGTCATAAAATGAGAGAAAGTAAGGTGAAAGCGTAATTCACCTTCCGAAACTTATCTACTTGAATATCTTCTTTTGGAAGATTCGGAAATTTGTTCACCTCACCGTTCAACATCGTTATACAATCTTGGGCAAACTTTCCAGCATCTGCGTCATATTTTTCCGATATTCATCAAATGCTATCCGGACTGCTTTCGTCAACTTGAGAAGTGTGCGGGGAATTTTATCGACGAATTCTTTTTTGATCTCCACATAGCCGGCTGTTTCCAGTTTACTCATGTGCGAAGATAGATTTCCCCGGGTTAGTCCGGTCTGGTTCATCATGAACAAAAAATCAGCGCTGTCAACCACAGAAAGATAGGCCAGAATCAACAGTCTGGCTGGTTCGTGGATCACTTTGTCGATGGGAAATGATTGTAAATTATCCGGCATGATCCACTCCTTTATTCGGTTTTTTCAGGGCTTGCAATTTCGTCCGGAAGAAGTGGAGTTCTCCTCAGGAAATTTACAAAAGTTATCAATCCGATCGGAATTTGAAAAATGGCAACAGAAGTTAGAATTATCAAGACTCTCACCAAGCCACGCATGGGGAACAAGTAGGCAATGATTGTAACCAGAAACGCAATAATCGAATAAATGCAATATCTTTTTATCTTGTATTTTATTAGTCGATAGAGATGAACTGCAGATAGAAACAAACCGATTACCAGGGGTGCGAAGTAAAAGAGATCAGCGTGAAAATCCATCTTTATGAATTTCACCACGGCAAAAATACCCGGAATTAAGGCAAGGAGTACAAGTATGATTACAAATCTGGTTCGTCGAAGTGTGACCAAGTTGGCATAACCAACTCTCGGGTAAGTAAATTTCTTACGCATTCCCTGCAGAAACGGACCGATAAAAATAATTGGCATGATGAAAAAAACAGTAACCTCTTGATCTAAAAATACATCCAAATACAACATTATAGACAAAAAAAGAAACATGATCCCGGCTGCTACTTCCGTTAAACCATCCTGGTTGATGCTGTTGTAAGCTTTTTGTTTGATTTCATTTATATTCAAATTCTCTGTCATTTTTAAACCTCCTGACATTTTTTTAATGAGTTTGCAACGCAAACTACTCTGCGAGAAAAACCAATCTCCAATTCAAACGTCAAGATTTTTTTTTGGTGAGAATAGAAAAACCTTCCAGGTTTCGAAAACATGGAAGGTTTTATTATGTAAATTCTGAATTCCACTCCCGAATGAATTCGGCTATGAAGTCCGGTTTTCAATTTTGGCTCTATTATCTTCGTAAAAGATATTCTTTCACTGGCTTCTTATGTTCCCTCTCTTAAAGCAAAGAGAGGGACAGCAGGGTGAGTTATCTTATTTCAACATGATCATTTTCTTCGTGGCAGAATAATCTTTCGTGATCATCCGATAAAAATAAATCCCTGAAGAAACCGGTTTATTTTGATCATCTTTACCATCCCAAACGACAGAATATTTTCCAGCCGAAAGCTGCTCATTTACAAGTTGCTTAATTTTTTGTCCCTTCATATTGAAAAATACTATCTCAGTATTTTCGGTGGTTTCAGTGTTTAATTCAAAAGAAATTGTCGTAGTTGGATTGAAGGGATTGGGATAATTTCCAGTCAATTCAGTAACTAAAGGCACAACATTGTTAATGACCTCGGTCACTTCCACTTCCACGGTGGCAGGTTCCGATTCATAACCGTCATAAACACAGGAAACACCATAAGTGTAAATTCCAACCGGAACATTGATGTTGAAATAAAACGTCTGCACCACATTGTCCGCAAGTAGCTCGGAATTCCTGTAAACACGATAATTGTTAAATCCCCGAGCAGCAGGAGCGGGTGCATCCCATTGCAGCAGAACCATTCCCGGTCCCGTGATTTGATAAACGAGATCTTGCGGAGGAGCCAGGGTAATCGTCACCGTTTCGGAATTGGACGGATCGGATTCACCTTCGTCGAACAGTGCGGTCACATAATAAGTGTAATCTCCGGCATTCAAAGCTTCATCGGAATATTCAGTGATCAGAATATCGCTGATCTGATCGATCATGTTGTTATTTCGATAAATGTTATATCCCAGGAAAGCACGTTCTCTACCGACTGATTCATTTCTGGATTTTTCCATTCTATCCGTTCCAGGCATATCCCAGGTAAGTGTAACATCATTATAGCTGGATTCAGCTACCAGGTTTTCAGGAGGATTGTTCACGGATATTACATTGAGATTAAAATCAAGCGTTGTGGTCTGCCAGTTCGTAACTGAAACATTTGTTCCAGTCTCTGTGATGTAGCCAGGTAATGAAGCCGAAACATCATAAATTCCTTCCGGAACAGGAAGCAGATAAAATCCGTTCTCATCAGGAGTTTTGGAGATTCCAGTTGCAGAAATGATCACATTTTCCACAGAACCATTCCCACCAATTAAGGTTACATTTCCAGCAACATAGCCATGGGGAACGACCAGAATTTCACTCAATTGAATTTCATCAACTACCCAGGCAATAACGCTGCCTGGTTGACCATCCAGCACAAAAGCAAATTGGAATGAAGAAGAACCGACATCAGGGGAATTGATCGTGATGTTTTCGATATGCGGATTTATGGTCTGTCCGGTGTGAGACCAGACTGAATGCCAGTTCTCGCCATCGTCGGTTGTCTCGCAATGCGATAGAGC
>JAUSOT010000204.1 GCA_030656075.1 Candidatus Cloacimonadales bacterium | reverse complement strand
CGGACAGGACACTGGAATTTATCTTCTCGTTGCGAACTAAGGAATTTTTGTTTAAATAATCATGTACGAACTAACCGTTATAATTCCAACATTTAACGAGGAATCGAATATTGAACGGATTATCAATGAAGTGGATTTGGTTTTTTCACAATCCAAAATCAATGGCGAGATTCTTATTGTCGATGACAATTCTCCAGATCGTACCATTCCCCTTGTGAACCTGCTTAAAATAACCAAAGCAAACCTGAATCTTCTTGTCCGAAAGACAGATCATGGACTGTCACAATCGGTTGCAGATGGATTTATTCATGCATCATCCGAAATTTTTATTGTAATTGATGCTGATCTTTCTCATCCCCCGGCACTTATCCCGATCTTTTATGCCGAGGTCAATAATGGACATGACATTGTCATTGGAAGCAGGTACATGAAAGGAGGAGGGATTAAGGAATGGCCATTCAAACGAAGAGTCATCTCTCTCGGGGCTACTTTTCTTGGAAGAATTTTATTCCCGACGGTGTCCGATCCAGTCAGCGGTTTTTTTGCGGTGAGGAAGACGGTAATTATAGAGGCATCGCTGAAACCAAAGGGATACAAAATTCTTCTTGAAGTACTTGGGAAAGGAAACTGGGAGAAAATTAAGGAAATTCCTTTCGAATTCGTAGATCGGGAAATTGGTTCAAGCAAATTAAAGTTTAAAACGATTATTGAATACGCACGGCAGGTTCTTGATATCGTTCTGTTTTCAATTTCCCATCCTCAAAGTGCAACATGGAGAGAATGGAAGAAAGTCTTTGGTGTATGACATCGAGGATTGTTATTCTTATACCTTGGCTAAAAAAGTGAGAAAAACAGGGTCGATATTGCTCTCATCATCCTTTTCATCTTCGTATTTTTTGTAATTCCAAATATTTGTCTACCAATGTTTAGGCATCGGAGTTTTCCGTTCTTATCCAACTCACTTCATGAAAATGGCTAAGAGTATTCCGATAAACCTTGAATAATTTCAAAAATAAACAGAATTTATCAAAATTCGATAACAAATGACATTGATTTCCCCTTTTTTCTTGAGTTAGTTCCTGATTTTTTACTTATTTATGGAAAGCGTACGCTAGATGACCCCCTGTTTTTTAAGAGTCCTTAGTTGGTACAGGTTAAAGCTGAACGCTGCAAATGTCATTTTCACATGAGCACGAATGACGGTAGTTACGCTGGTATGAGCGTCATGGAAAACATTCTTGATAACGGCGTAGGGCCTCTCCCCGGGAGATCGAATTCTTGAGATCCGTTTATTTCTGAGGATATCCCGGGTTCCAATCGGATGCCCCCGAACAGATCGTTGCATGGTTGCATCAAAACCCTTCGGTTCAGTCCCAAAATACCCCCGGTCCCGGTAGACCACTTCACCTTTTTCTGACAGGTCGATCTGGCTATCATGCACAGATGCAGTCGTTGTCTGAAGTGCCCGTATCAATCCGAAGTCACAGTCTTCTTTTGTGTGAAGTTTGAATCCAAAATAGGTCTTTTTCCCCTTTATTGTCCAGGTGCCCTCTTTGTTTCTCCGTGTTTTTGTATCGTCTCCCCGAGGAGTATCGGAGGTTGCATGTCCTGGATCTGCTGTGATGAATGTCGCAACCTGGATCACACCTTTCCGGATTTTCAATCCCTTTTCGTCCAGTTGTCTTTGGAGTTCGTTCCAAATCGCCTTATCCTTATTAGTTTTGGATAGACGTTCCCGGAAATACCAGACCGTCGTTTGATCGGGAATTTTCTCGGG
>JAUSOT010000203.1 GCA_030656075.1 Candidatus Cloacimonadales bacterium | reverse complement strand
ACTCTCCCTCAAAGCTTTTTAATTCAAGCCTGCTTAACTGATTTTCGCGTTCTCTCATTATGCCTCCTCTGGGCTTTATTTATTATATAATCTTACCCGAGGGGACATATGTCACTATTTCATCAGGATCATTTTCTTGGTGGAAACAAATTTATCAGCTTTCATCTTGTAGAAATAAACGCCACTGGATACCGGATCGCCATTTTCGTCTCTACCATTCCAGGTCACGTTGTAGTTACCTGGTTCCTGTTCTCCATCCCGCAGTACAGCCACTTTTTCGCCTTTGATGTTGAATACTCCGATAAAAACATGACTTTGATCGCCAACTGCGTAGTGAATAATAGTGCTGGGATTGAACGGATTCGGGTAGTTGCCGCCCAGTTTTGTTACTAATGGAATATTTGTGGGATCAGATCCGGTAACTGTTACTTCTACTACATTGGAAGGCACAGATTCATAAGTTCCATACATTGCAGTAACGTAGTATTCATATACGCCGGAGGGCAGCCCAGAATCAATATAGAGCAAAGCACCGATCGAGGCAATTAAAACGTTATCACGGTAAACTTTGAAGCCGGTAAGACCCGGTCCTACAGGTGCTTGCCATTGAAGGATGACATTGGGGGAAGTGAACTGATAAGTCAGATTCACAGGTGGATTATATAGATGCTGCATAGCAAAATTTACTACAACCACTTCGCCGGATGCAACGATAACACCTGTTTGCTCATATGTTTCATATCCAGCCAATGCGCCTGAAACTGTGTAGGTGTCGGGATCTACATCCATGGAGTAATCTCCATTAGTATCGGTAACGTCTGTATAAGTACCGGCAGAAACTAAAACTCCAGCAATCGGAAGCCCGGTATCAACATTTGTTACAGTTCCTTCAATCGTTCCAGGAACAAGTCCCTGTACTAGTTCAACTACAGATCTGAAGTGGAAGTCTGCTGTATCTTGAGTCCAGGATGCTCCATTCCAGGTGAAAGAATGGCTGAAAGTGCCGGGTGATGCTTCGGTGCAATATACGATATCTACAGGAACCAGGAATCCAATAAAGAAATCTCCTTGAATATCATTGAGTTGAGCAGCATAAGAACGAAGATCGATCCTGGTCATCGGGCTGTTATTAGCCAGAGTAGCTTCCGGTGTTACCATGAACGGAGTGATCAGGTCATTGCCTGGAACGCCGCCATTGTCATCCCAAACATGGAATTCCATATCGGCATTGGTAAGATTGCTGTCGATATAATTTCTGATCAAAGCAAAATCAAGATTCAGCTCCATTCCGGCCGGATTGATCATTTTCACAGCAGCACCAGTGCCGGCAGCGAATGAGATATAGTAATCAACCTGTCCGTTATCGTAGATAAGATGATGACCGTTGATGTATGAACTTATTGGTGATTCACCTTCGTTAGATGCCGGAGAGGCGTCAACAGCAACAATCCTGAAGTCGATCTGATCGCCATAATCTGTGAATGGGATAGTGAAATAGTAAGTATCTCCTGTGTTACCTGTTGCAGGAAGTGTGATCTCTGTTCCGCCTTCCACGGTATAAACAACATCAGCGGAAGCAATTCCGGAAATATCGATCAGTTCAGCTTCGAAATCAAAATCCACATCTGTTCCTTCATAGAATTCCGGACCGTCATAGAGGATCAATGGCGGAGTATTATCGACATCTGAAGTCGTTACAACAACATCATCCAGATACATGCCGTTCACTTCATAACCACCGTCGGTTACGATCTGCCATCTGATCAGAACTTGTGAATTTCCAACGAAACCACCCAGGGAAATATTGTATTCTGCCCAGTCGTTACCTTCTCCATAGTAAGTGCCTATGTTTATCCAAGTCGATCCATTATCTGGAGAAACATCGATATAAAGAAAGTCGAACAAGCCGCCTTCGATATCGTATTTCATCCAGCAATTCAATTCTGCCTGCATGGCAGCCGAAAAATCAAGTGCTGATGCAATTGTGGCAGTGTAAGTTACATTAGGTGAGTAATTTCCAGCCGGGCTTTCGGTGAGAGAATGGGTTGGTGAATTGTATTGGGAAGTAACCAAATCCCAAGTGTTATTTGCAGCCGGAACTGCTTCCAGAACCCACTGGGCTAAGCCGTTTTCAAAATCATCTTCAAAGACCACTGTCTGGGCAAACATTGATAATGCTGCCAAAACAAACACTAAAATAAATACTCTTTTCATCATTTCCTCCTTATTTTTTAGAAATTATTTTCCCCTTCTTTCTTGGTCTTCACGACGCTTTTCAGCGCGTCGATCAGGTTTAATTTTCTCTTCATTTTTTCTTCTTTCATTTTCTCGACGTTCTATATTTTTCCTTTTAACCATCATAAATTTCCTTCAAAATTTTTTGTTTATTTTTTTACTATCACTACTTCGGTTCCCACCCGAACATTATCGAATAACTCTATGATATCTTCATTTTTCATTCTGATGCAGCCATGCGAAGCCGGTTTTCCAATTTTCTTTTCTTCGGCAGTTCCATGAATCCAGATATAACGTTTGCTTGAATCGATACCTTCACCTTTATTCACACCATCCTGCAAACCTGTTAGTCTGATAATTCGAGTGGTTATCAAATCGTCGTTATAAGGATTTTCCACTTCAAATTCGGCAATTTCTCCAGTATTTTTTCGGGCTTTGAAAATTGCACCGAGAGGAGCATCTTTACCAATTTTTTCACAGATTTTGTGGAGTCCCAGCGGTGTTTTGCAGCTTCCAGCCTTGTTTCCGATGCCGAAGCGTGAGGTGGAAATGGAGTATTCCTGAATGATTACATCATTATCTATAAGCTTTAATCGCTGTTTGGAGATATTAATTAAAACACTACTTTTTTTATTCTTACTCATAATGCCAAATTGTTTATTTTACATTTTATACGTCAAGAATTTAGAAATCTTTTCGAAAGTTTTTTTATTTGTTTGATGCCAAATAGATTGGAATCCACAAATATTAGCAGCTTCAACGTTGATTTTTTTATCATCGATGAAAAGACATTCTTCAGGTTTCAGATCAAATTTTTCCAAAGCTTTTTCATAGATCAAACGTCCGGGTTTCACT
Source organism: Candidatus Cloacimonadales bacterium (assembly GCA_030656075.1). Taxonomy (GTDB): domain Bacteria; phylum Cloacimonadota; class Cloacimonadia; order Cloacimonadales; family TCS61; genus B137-G9. The sequence goes on along the minus strand of JAUSOT010000203.1, from coordinate 8,635 downwards.
GCTCCCAATTCGTAGGAAAGCATCAAATTGTTTTGGAAGAAATGGAGAGTAGGAAACTGCTGCCAGATATAAGGAAAATGAATTTCGTCAGTGTTCGAAAGAATGAAGACAGGATATTGTTCACTCAATTTCCGGGCAAAATCGATCATCTTTTTGTTCTCCCAGAAATTATCACACCAACCTGCTTCGAATTCTGTTTGGAAAAGGTTAAAATTGAAAACTTTCTTCATTTGCCGGAAGAAATCATTTCTACTGATCTCACCCGCATCGAATTTCATCAGGACAGGAAGAGCCTCGTCCAGATCTCGCTCATTCGGCTTGTATCCGCAAACCGCAAAGAACCGATTGAAATCGAAATTTATGAGGACATTACCGAGATCGAAAATTATGTTTTTGATCATCTTTCCAGGATAATCGTTACAGGGCCATCATTTACAAGTTTTACATCCATGTGGGCAGCGAAAACTCCAAGTTTAGTGGGAACGCCTATTTTCTGCAATTCTACAGCAAATTGCATATAAAGTTCTTCGGCAAGATCAGGTGGAGCAGCTTCATTAAAATCCGGTCTTCTGCCTTTCCGGCAGCCGGCGTAAAGCGTGAATTGAGAAACCAATAGAACCTCTCCCCCAACCTCTTTGACAGATAAATTCATCTTGCCGTTTTCATCCGGAAAGATGCGTAATTCACTTACTTTTTTAGTCAGCCATTCAATTTGCGAACCATCGTCATTTTGCGAAACTCCAAGAAGAATGAGAAAGCCTTTGCCAATCTGCGATATAAGCTTCCCACCTACCGAGACCGAAGCTGAAGAGACTCTCTGGATCACAAGTTTCATAATATTAAAAAATTCCTTCTTCTTATTTAAACTTCCGAAGTTTCAAACTGATTTTCTTAAAAGATAAACTTCGGAAGTCTTTCCCTCAAAAGTATGCATCATATGGTTAGTTGAGAATTATTTACGCATTTTCAATAATTCTCAGGAAATAAAATCCGTTCCACGGTTTCCACGATGATGTGCAGAACAACTATGTGAATTTCCTGGATGCGGTCGGTGGTTTTTCCGGGTGCAATAAGTTGCAGATCGCAGATTCCATCGATCTGACCGCCGTCTTTTCCCAGCAGGGCAAAAGTTAATAATCCCAATTCTTTAGCTTTTTGGAAAGCCCGGATAATATTTGTAGAATTGCCACTGGTAGAAATGCCGATCAACAGGTCTCCGGATTTCCCATAAGCTTCCACTCCCCGGGCAAAAATTTCTTCAAAACCAAAATCATTGGCAACGCAGGTGATATGCGAAGGATCGGTGAGCGAGATGGCCGGTAACGCTTTCCTGTTTTGGCGAAAACGTCCGGTGCATTCTTCAGCAAAATGCATAGCATCGGTCGAGCTGCCGCCATTGCCGCAGATGAGAACTTTGTTACCTTTTTCAAAGGTTTCTGCGACAGCTTTCGCTACTTGCCAGATTATTTCCGCATTCGTTTCTTCATGTAGAAATTCGGCAAAATTTACGGTTGCTTCTTTTAATGAATCTTTAATTTTTTCAATCATAATTTTTCGACCTCATCCCTGCCCTTCTCCTATCGAGGAGAAGGAAAGTACGGCAATCTGCCAGATTGCCAATGAACGACGTGCAACGTCGTTGTGTTTCATTGTCATTCCCGCGAAAGCGGGAATCTTGATTTATGAATTCCGTTTTCCGCCCCCCTTGGAAGGGGGAATTAAAGGGGGTTTGCTAAAATTCAAATTATTGTATTGATAACCAACAAAACCCCTCTTGATCTCCCCTTACGAAGGGGAGCAGATGAAATTGATCACAAAATTTAAAACTCAGCTTTCACTTCCGCACTTATCTTATGCTCATCCTTCTTCCCTGGATAACTGCTGCCAATATATTCAATTTTAGCAGAAGTGTAGCTATTCACTCTATAATTCAAATTCAGGTTCCACTTAAAGATATTGCCGTCTTTTTTGTCAGCTAAAAAACTGAGAAAAGCAGAACCGTCACGTTCATTGTGTTTGAAACTCAGCTTGCCAAATAGTCTGTATTTCTTTTTTAAATAATAAGTTAACGCCTCATCGATCTCATACGAATCGATCCTGTATTTATTGCTGTTATCTTCTTTATTTCCGTTTTCATTTGAATATAAAAGCGATGTATTCAAGAGCAAATCCGGATTTATTTGATTGCGGATATCCAGAGTGCAGGAATTGAGATTTGTTTCCGATTGATAAATAGATTCTTCCCGCCGGGAATTCTCGTAAAGCAATTCAAAGTTAGATTTTTTGATCGAAGTCAACCGGACAGTTCCTTCCCAGGATTTCTTAGAAGTTTCTTCAGATTCATTGTTGTAGCGGTTATCCATGGTTTTTTCCTGATTATAGCGTACTTTTGTCGTCAGCTTATTTTCGATCAGGTTATACCACAAAGTCTGCTGAATCAGGGTTCGACCGTAAAGAGTTGTGTTTTCCTGCATTAAATAAGCCGGATCGAGTAAATAGACTTTGGTTTTAACTTCTTCGGTTGAGTTTTCCGCAACCTGCAGATTTGTTTCAGATTGAAATCTGCCCAGGTAAGATTTCGTGATCATTTTGGGATTGAAATTCAAAGTGAAATTGGCATTAACCTGAACTGACATGCGGGGATTATCATAATTGATCTCGACGATCTTCCAATCATAATCTCCCACACCAAAACCAACATAGAGCGAATCTTCATCATACGATCCCATCCCGTCACCTACAAATTGGAATTCTTTGATCTTGGGATAAAACTCCACATTTTTGAGAGCGTAGCTGGAATTCAAAGACATTGATTTTTTGAAGAAAGAACTGTTTGTAGAAATTTCTGCCAGATCGAAATCAGTTTGTTTATGGGTGATCTGATCATTCACAATTCGATGGGAAATGTTGGCTTTCAAGTTATAATTGGAAAAATTCAGAATTGTATTTAAACCAATTGTCGTTGTCTTAGAATTTGAGGTTGTTGAATCACTATCAGCAGTTTCAGTATTCTGTTTTTCCATTTCTTGATTAACGAAAATCTTGGCAGTAATTTTCTTTTGATTCAGTGTTTCAACTGCGTATTTCCAATTTCTCAGAATTTGTTTGTTTTCAGCAGTCGGAGAAATTTGAGTTTGGCCGTTTTTGGAATAATGAGCGAATTTGAAATTTATTTTTCCCAGTTCGTAATTCGATCGCAGGTCATGCAGTTGGAAATCGTTATCCAATCCGTTATCGTTATTTCTCTGGAAGCTGGAAAACTGGTGAGTCAAGGTTGGAAAAAATTTGCTCTGTTGAAAACGGGAAGTGAAAATGAAATAATTCTGCTCGGCATAATCCGTAACTTGAGTAGTTTTAAACCTCAGTGTCGGAGCATAAAAATCAAACAGCTTCAAGCTGAGTTGCCCGGTATAGGCAGCGCTGGCGAGGGAATCAGGAATCTGCATGGCTTCATAATTATCCACCGGATCGGTGATATCTGCGAATGTTTCCAGGTTTTTACTGATCACCCGGTAACCCAGATATAGTTCCGGCTGCAAGAGATCGTAATCGGGAAACAGCTTCAATCCGGCATCAGCAGCGTATCCGTTGTTATTGTCATCGTCTTTGCCGGAAAAAGTATTCTCATCATTTTTCGTGAAAATTCCTTCCGTATTCAAAGAGAAAAAATTACCTTCATAATTCAAAGCCAGATCATAATTTGCTTTGCTTTCAGGCGCGATCAGCTTCCTGATGGGGAGATAAGAGCCCAGTTCCGTTCCGACAAAAAAGTAGTAATCACCGCTGCTGTTATAGTCGTAATCTCCCAAAGATTCGCCCACATCTTCAAAATGAATATTGTAATTTCCGGTCAAGGTCGAGTCATTTCCCACATAAAAATAATATCCATCGGGTGAAAGATCGTACAAGCCGTTTTCAACCTCGTAAACTCCATTCCCCCAGGCAATTCCATCGCCGGAACTTTTGAGAATTTCAAGATCATTTTCATCGAATTCTTCCTGCAAGGGATTGTTTTTATCATCATTCCGGATCACCAGGAAATTGCGCAGATGCAGCCTATCGGTGATTTCAATATCAGACGACGCGAGATACATATTCTGCTTGTAGTGTTCATCGGAATATTGGAAGGAAACCTGGATATAAGACGTGGAAGAGATGAAATGCTGGTTGGAAAATGTGATGCTGCCTTCCGAATAATCGATCGTGTAATCGTCTCCGCGCTGCATTCGACTACTATTCAAATATACCTCTTCCGTTCCCGGCACCACCTGGATCGCTGCCTGTTCGCCGGTAAAAATATAATACGGTCCCTGTTTGGCCTCTACTCCTTTAAATTGGATGGTGGTATTTTTTCCTTTGGAAATGGCCAGAGCTGCTTCGAACCGGTTTTTGCCTAACCAACCGGCTTTTAAACCTTCAAATTTGGGAGTATAGTTGATGAATTGAGTATTTTCGAAATTCATTTCCAGATCGCCGAAAGCGATTTCGTATTGCCGGCTGTACAATCGCAGGAAAACCTTATCCAGGCTGCTGATCTCGCGCGAATCGCCTTCCGGTGTGATGGGTGACTGGCTGTCGGAAAGCTGTGCTTCGATGTTCAGGTTATTGCTCAGTTCACCGTCGATCTTCAAAAAAAGCGATTGATCAAAGCTGAAATCTTCATTGTTGGCTACTGAGATGGAAATGGTTTTACTGCCGGAGATTTTCAGGTTTGCTTCGTTGGTGAAAATCGATTGCTGTCTGGACGGAAGTTTCAGTTTTTTATCTTCGGAATACTCCTGTTCCTGGTAGAGAAAAAATCTCTGTTTCAGGTTTTCGGGGTAAAGGTAATATTCCAGGATGATGTTGCCAACAGGCTGGAAAAATGTGATGGTAGAAGCAGTATAATCAATCTGGTAATCTATATTTTTTTGGAATTGCAGTGTGTCCTGCAAAACCTTTTCCGAATTGATGATCGGCATTTCTTGCAGTTGGAATACCTGGTTTTCGAAAACAACGTTTAAGCGTTCCTGCAGGATTATCGGAGAGAAAAAACTATAGGAATGAAGTTCTGTGAAGAAAATGAAAAAAAGCAGTAATGAAAGGGTTTTCAAAACGGCATGATAATTTATCTTCCAGACTCTTTTTTTCATATCCGGCAAAATATTTTGGGAATGAAGAAAGAGGCAAGCAGAATCTTGGTGGAATATCCTCCGTTTATTTAATGAAGGGAAAGATCGATCATAAATTTAACTTGTTCCCAAGTTTGTCTTGGGAATATAATTTTATATTCCTCAAGCTGACTGCTTTGCAGTTTCCACCTCATCCCAGCCGTCTCCTATCGAGGAGAAGGAGTGGACAGCAAGCTGCCAGATTGCTCTGACGACATGCAACATCGCTGAAAATTATTTCTACAATCCCACTAACTCCCCTTAGCCGGGGAGAACAAAAGAGGATGAATTTTATTTTATTAATAACATCTTCTTCGTTTTTTCGAAATTCCCTGATTTCAATTTGTAGAAATAAATTCCGCTGGAAACAGGTTTGTTGTTGTCATCGGTTCCGTCCCAAACAATTTGGTGATTTGGTGATTGAGTGATTGGGAGATTTTGTTCACTCGTTCCTAAACTCCCGTTTGGGAACGTGAACACTTTCACTTTCTGGCCTTTCAGATTATAAATTACAAGTTCGATTTGTTCGTTTTGTTCGTTGCTAAGATTAAATGAAATAGTCGTGGACGGATTGAAGGGGTTGGGGTAGTTTTGATGTAGTTTGGCTGTGATGGCATTGAGGATATCGTCAGGAGTGTAGGTAGGTTCGATATGAAACTTTTGTGCAAAAACTGAGGTCATATAATCACCACCTTCCAGATCTTCGTTAAAGACTCTATCATCCAGCCAACCGATATAAACATCATTATTTTCATTTTTAACAATTTGTGGATTTTTTTGCCACCAGAAAGCATCACAGATTACTTCTCCTTCCGGGTTCCATTGAATTTCACCATCTAAACTCAGCAGTTGAATATAAATATCTTCGAAGTTTTCTTCATTTTGTTTCTCCCAGACTACCAGCAACTGATTACCGTTTTTTTCAATATCCGGATTACAACCTTCGCCAACTAAAACACCACCCGTTTGCCAAAGCTCGCTGCCATTTTCATCAAATTTTTGAGCATATATTTCATATTGAGTACCGGATCGATAATCTTGCCAGACCAAATATAAAAATTCATCAAATTGGAATTTGAAAAAAACTTGATCATTTGGTTGGTCAACCAAAGGTAAACCACCCTGTTGCCAAAGAATATTACCTTCTTCCGTAATAATTTGTCCCCAAATGTCACATTGGGAATCAAACGAATTCTTCCATAAAATTAAATATCCCTGAGGAGTTTGAAGTCCTTCTGGAGAATAATTCATGAAACCTGCGTTACTTATTGCTGTGCCATTTTCTCCCCATCCGGGAGCTGTATAGCCGTTTTCATCTACCAATTTAGCATAAATTTTATATTCCGGCCAGGATTCATTTTGCCATACATAACAACTTCCAAGAATACATTGCAGAATGTCATCACCATCTCCATTACAAATTTCTACACCGGCTTCATTCCATAATAAATTTCCATTTTCATCTAATTTCTGGGCAAAAATATCAATTACAGGATTGAACCAGTCACCATTATACTCAGTCCAGCCGGCATAATAAAAACCTTCGGAAGAAGATAGCTGAACATTATATTGTTCCCAATCTGAATTCGTAACAAAAATTCCCTCTTCTCCCCAAAGCAGATTTCCTGAGCTATCAAAAGATTGAGTTTTTGCTCTTGTAAAATAATTGTTATCATCAGTTCGAGAAATGATAGCGTAATTATCATTGAGTGAAGACCAATCGAAATCAGCAAATAAAGACCATTCAGACGGTATCACCATAATTCCTGCTTCATCAAAAATAAGTGAGCCATCTGGATTCAATGATTGCATAAAAATCCGTTGATTAAAATAAGAATTTTGATCTAACCAGATGAAAATCGGATTATCATTATTAGGGAGAATTCTCAAATCACGGCAATAAACTGCGCTACCCTCATAAACCGCTTGTCCATTCACTGGAAATAGTAGATTTCCCTGATCATCTACATTTTGAATATAAAGACTGCTGGTTCCTTCCCTGCCGTCATGCCAGCTAAGGAAAACTCTGTTATCTGTAGTTAGATTCATTGCCATGAATGTTCTGCTACCCGCATCATCACAAATCAGGAACCCATTTGCAGTTAAAGTGATCTCTCCTGATGAAGTGACATGCTGAACAAATAAATCTGCGTATCCATCAGAATCGAACCATTTGAGCCAATAACCTCCATCATTATCAGAAAGCATATTTTGAATATTATACCAATATATATCAGAATCTTCTGTTATTGAAAGTGCGTTCCAAAATAAATTACCCATTGTATCTAATTTTATTGTTTTAATTGCTGCTTGATTATAATCATGTTCAATCCAACTGACAGCAAGGTTATCATCAGTAGTAAAGATCGAGTTTATTTTTATAACATCTATCGTGGAAGTATATACGAGAACATCTTCAGTGAACTGGATAATTCCTTCATCGTTGATTTTCTGCATGTAGATGCTTTCATTTGAATTTCTGTAATCATTCCAGAAAAAGTATGAGTTACCTGAGAAATCGCAGACAAAACTGCTATATTGATTATTTACAGTTCCATCACAGATAACAATTCCCTCGTCTCCCCAAAGCAGGTTTCCGTTTGCATCAACTTTTTGAGCAGACAAATCTGATGAACTTTCCCAGGAAAAAATGAACCCGCCTGTTCCATCCGAAATTGCATTAAATAAATATCCACCATTAGCAGCTGCCAATCCATTTCCACCCGCATTCCAATTACTGTCGATCGAACCATCGGCTAAAACATGCTGACCTTTCAGCCATCCAAAATATTGATAATCCATCCAGAGCACAAAAACGCCGCCATTTTGATCATCGATGATGTGAACATCATAATCTATCTCACTATCGATGATAACTGATACGCCTTCCTCCGCCCAAAGTTTATTACCAAAAGCATCCAATTTCTGAACTCTAACTTCTTTTTCAGCGAATGAGTAAATACAATGCCAGGCAATGATCACTTCATTGTTTTCCGTAGCAATCGCCTTGGGATGATGCTGAGAAAATGTTTCATCGTTGATTTCTATACCTGTCTGTCCCCAGAGCAAAGCACCATCGGGTGTAACTTTCTGAGCGAATATTCCCCGGCTGCCATTGCGGCTGTCCGACCAAACCAGGACAAAATTGCCTTCGGAGGTGTTCACAGTTTCACCTTGCCAGTTTATATTTTCTCCACATCGAACAGGAATTCCATTATTCTGCCATTGAATTTGGGAAAATCCTAAAACTGGAATTAACAATAAGGCTACCGATAAAAACTTCTTCATGTTCATCTCCTTTGAATCTTGCAGGATGCATCATTCTGATGCGTCCTAAACGTACGGCAAGCTGTCAGCTTGCTTTTGCCACCTCATCCCCCAGTGAAATATTCAGCAAGCTGAATTTCACGGGGTAAACCAATCTTCTCCTTGGAGGAGAAGGAGTACACTTGTCATTCCCGCAAAAGCGGGAATCTACATTTTCC
>JAUSOT010000198.1 GCA_030656075.1 Candidatus Cloacimonadales bacterium | reverse complement strand
CAATGTAGGCCAGCAAAGCAGAGTTGATGCCCCTGTCTCTGCTTTCCGGATTGGAAGCGGAAACAATGAATTCTCCTCTCGCTGCCAAATCTGAAACAGGATCTTTGACCTGATAATGATATTTGCCGGCATTCAGCCCGGGAATTTGCAGGGAAAATTCCTGATTGCCGGTCAGCAGATATTCATTCAAAATCTCCGAATTTTTATCATCGAAAAGAGTAAATTTGGCATTCATATCTGTCATTGGGATCAACTTCTCATCATAGGCAACAGCAGAGATTTTGACGGTTTCACCGGCGAAATAAGAATTTTTGTCGGACTGCACGATCAGCCTGTCCGAAGCTTTCCGTCCAATCCAGTTAATCAGGTTGATCATGAATTTTTGGTATTGATTGTCTGATGTCCTCAATTGCCATTTCCAGAGATTTTCAAAGGCAAACTGGATCACTTTCCCTTTCTCAAAAGTGTGGAACAGAACGGCGGGGCTGTTTTGATCATTCGACATTTTTGCCAGAATTTGAGATTGCATTTTGGGTGAAACATAATAATAATCTACCGGTGGAATGTTGGCAGCTATGTTTTGCTCGCTGAAGCGAAAGGTTTGATATTTTTTACTTTCTTCAGTAAAAAAAAACTGGCTGTTGAACTGTTGTTGCAAATTTACCGAAGTTGCCGGCAGGATCGAAGCGAGATTTTCAATGATTTTTCCATAAGAAAGCACACTTCCACCCGCTGAAACAAACCTGGTGATGAGCTCTGCATCCTGGCGTGAAAGATGCAAATCATCATGATTTGCCAGGATCAAGACATTGGCATTGCTTAATTCATTTTGGAAACTCACAGTTTCCTGCCCTTTTGTAAATTGCTCCTGTTTCACAAGAAAAACAGTATCCCAGTAAGGATCTGTTTGCATGGCATCGATGATATAACTTTCATCCCAGGTCAATTTGTCGGTAACCAGCAGGCACTTCAGACGATTCTCCAGAACCTGGATGGCAGCGGGGAAAGTGTTATTGGCAGAATTTATTTCGCCGGTCGAATCCGACTTGATCGTAACTTCAAAATTTTGCAATCCTGTCTCTTTAAAGACATTTTCAAAATATATTTCCCGGAAATCAGAATCTTTAAAATCGAGCTTTTTCGATGCTTGAACTCGTTCACCAATTTTCAAATCCACTCTGGCCAAGCCATGAAAATTACTTCCGGTCAAGTTCACCTGAATAGGCGTGATCTCATCTTTATAAACAGATTTGTTGTAACGGAGATGGGTGATTTCCAGATCAAAATCATTATAAATAAATTCCGGATCGATAACATTCACAGGAATGTCGATTTCAGCCAGAATATCGAGGTTATCATCTTTAAGCCAGCCATCCGAAAAGAGGAAAATGGAGTGAACATCAGAGAGATTCTTTTGTTTGGAGATATCCTGTAAAGTGCGGGTCAGTTCAGTGTTGTTGGTAGTTCCGTTCAAACCGGCAGCAAAATCATATTCCTGCAGATCGAAATTCTTGCCGGAATATTTCGCTCTGATCTGCTCACGATATTGCTCGAATACAGCAGTTTTGTTTTGCTCTATTCCAGCCTGGTTCATGCTTTCCGAAACGTCATTCAGAAAGATGATCCTGGGAAGGTTCGTTTTCTTTTGAATGAAATTTAGAATCGGATTAAAGAGGAAGATCATTACAACGAAGAAGGAAATGCTCCGTAAAGCGAATAAAAGAATCCGGCGCCATCCCGCCAGGGGAGGAATCGTTTTTTTATAGAACCAGTATGCTGCCAGAACAGCAACGATCATTGGAAACAGAATCATGGATTACCAATAATCCCGGGGTGAAATATCTGTGAATAAAAATTTGCCTTTCGGCAGTTTTTCATCTATCAGTATTGGGATTTTCTCAAGTTTCAATTCGGATTTCAAACGTCGTAACATTCTCATATCAAAACCTTTGAAGAGGGAAATGTCGGTGGGTGAGAGGCACAGGGTTTTATCGGAAAAATCTTTCAGAAGCTGCCGCAGGTAGATTTCCGAACGTACTAATTCACCGAAAGCTTGATGGTAGGGGCCGGCAATAATCTGCTCCGTTTCGATATCGGAATGCAAACCGATTTTGATCACTTGAATCTTATTTTCGCTAAAAACATTCAGCATTTCTGTCGAGATCGAAATTGCCTCATCCAAAGTTAAAGGCTGATATAATCCAGATTCATACCAGGCTGCCAACCTGGTTCCTTTCAGGACGATGGTCGGATAAATTCTGACAAAATTTGGTTTGATCTGCAATGTGGTTCGGATAGTTTTTTCAAGCGCTTTTCCGGAAAAACCGGGTAAGCCCGGCATCAATTGAATCCCGAGGTCAAAGTGCTTTTCTTTGATCAGGTTGCAGGCTTGAATAGCGCTTTCCGAAGTGTAATTTCGTTTGGCAGCCGAGAGAATTTCATCAGCAAAACTCTGAATTCCCAATTCGATCGTTCGCACTCCATTTTGCCGGCAGAAATCTAAAATTTCTTCAGAAATTGCATCGGGTCGCGTGGAGATGCGGATGCCGGTTTTTTCATTCAGAAACGATTTTACCATATCGAAAAAGTTTTGTTGTTCGATTTGGGGAAGATTCGTGAAGGTACCACCGAAGAAAGCTATTTCTTTAGCGATCTCGGCATTTTTTCTGCAAAAATTCTCAATTAAGGTTTTTATTTTATTATTGTCCGGAAGATCAATTTTGGTGATAGTTTTTTGATTGCAATAGATACAATCGAAAGGGCAGCCCAGATGAGGAATGAAAATGGGCAGGATTTTCATTAGTTTAAAGATTCAGGTCTTGGCAGGCTTTTTCGGCTGCTTTCTGTTGAGCTTCTTTTTTGTTGTTTCCTTTCCCGAAACCGGCCGGAGCTGCATTGATGTAAACTTCTACACTGAATTCCTTATTATGTTCCGGTCCTACTTCCGCCACGATTCTGTATTCCGGTGTGTTTTGAAATTTTCCCTGAGTATATTCCTGCAAAATACTTTTGTAATCTTTCAGTCCGGAACGGGTGATCTGTTTTTCCATATTTTTCAGAATGAATTTCTGAATAAAAATTCTGGCATCGTCGATGCTGCCATCCAAATAAATAGCGCAGATCAGCGCTTCCATACAATCACCCAAAATGGAAGTGGAAAATTTTCCACCACTTTGAGCGGCTTCCGTACTGAGTCGGATAAAATTATTTATACCGGATTCTTTTGTTTTCATAGCGAGGAATTTTCGGGAAACAAGTTTGGATTTCATTTTGGAAAGCTGTCCTTCCGCATAATTGGGATAATGAATGAACAATTCCTCGGAGGTAATGAGGCCTAAAATCGAATCACCCAAAAATTCCATTCTTTCAAAAGGAGAAACTGCTCTATTTTCTAAGGATGTGTGCGAAATAGCAGCCTGCAATATCGAGAGATTTTGAAATTTATAACCGATGACATTTTGAAGCTCTTCCAGAGAAGGATCGAATTCTTTCTTGCTGTTGAACTGGGCTAAAATATTCAGGATTAATTTATTCAAAGGATAAAAGATCAGGCAACCGGTCGAAAGCGGAGTGCCTTTTATTTTTCAAATTTTTTAAAGATCATTACACAGTTATGCCCACCAAAACCAAGTGAATTACTGAGAGTGTAGTTCACATTCCAGTCGATAGCTTTATGCGGCACATAATCCAGATCACAAATTGGATCAGGATTATCCAGATTTATGGTTGGGTGTATTTTTCCGTCTTCAATGGTTTTGCAACATATGATTGCCTCTATACCCGCAGCAGCACCCAGAGAGTGTCCTATCATTGATTTTGTAGAATTGATCTTTAATTTATAAGCATGATCGCCAAAAACAGTTTTGATAGCGATCGATTCATTAGGATCATTCAAGGGTGTGGAGGTTCCATGAGAACTGATGAAATCTATCTGAGAAGGTTCAATGCCGGCATCATCGAGCGCATTTTGCATAGCCCTGGCTCCGCCTTCGCCGTTTTCTGCAGGAGCTGTTACGTGGAAAGCATCGCAAGAAGCTCCATAACCTGCAACTTCAGCATAAATTTTTGCACCACGGTTTAAAGCATGTTCCATTTCTTCCAGAACTAAAACTCCGGAACCTTCTGCCATAACGAATCCATCCCGATCACGATCGAAGGGACGGCAGGCTTTCTGCGGTTCATCATTGCGGGTGGAAAGTGCTTTCATAGAACAAAAGCCGGCAACTGCCAAAGGCGTGACAGATGCTTCTGCACCACCTGCCAGCATGATATCCGCATCACCATATTGGATGGAGCGGAAAGCAGTTCCCAAACCATGATTGGCGGAAGCGCAGGCAGATGAAATATTAAAATTCAATGCTCGGAAATTGTATTCAATAGCAATTTCTGCTGAAGCAATATTGGCGATCATTTTGGGAATGAAAAAAGGGCTGATCCTTTTTGGACCTGACAAAGCCAGTTTTTTGGCTTCCGTTTCAAACGTCAGCATTCCACCAATTCCGGTGGCAACAATCACCCCAGCCCGGTCATGATTAAATTCTGCGTCGATAAGCCCGGAATCTTCCATAGCTTGTTTTGATGCTATCAAAGCATATTGTGTGTAATGATCGAGTTTTTTGATTCTTTTTCTATCAAAGTGTTCGGTTAGATCAATATTTTTGAGCTCTCCAGCAATTTGACTGGCAAATTCATCGGTTAATTCAAAGTTTTTTATGAGATTAATTCCGGATTTCCCAGCTAAAAGATTTGTCCAGGTTTCTTCGACTGAATTTCCCACAGCATTTAAAGTACCTAAACCTGTAATTACAACTCTTCTTTTGGACATAATTACCTCATCTAATTTGTAATAAAGATAATGGTGGAGTTAAATACTAACTCCACCATTTGCAATGTATTAACCTAATTTTGCTTTCAAATACTCAATAGCTTTGCCAACTGTGGTAAGCTTTTCAGCTTCTTCGTCTGCAATATCGATTTCAAATTCTTCTTCGAATTTCATGATGAGTTCTACTGTATCCAATGAATCAGCACCTAAATCTTCGATAAAGCTTGCTTCCATAGTAACTTCACTTTCTTCTACACCCAGTTCATCTACAATGATTTCTTTAACTTTTGCGATAATGTCCATTATTTCCTCCTATTTTGATTTTTTTTCTCTTACGAAAGCTACATTATTAGCTCACCATCAACATAATAGTGGTTACATAATTAGCCCACCATCAACATTGATAGTCTGGCCGGTTATATAGTTAGCTTCATCGGAAGCTAAGAATATACATAAATCTGCTACATCTTTCGGAATTCCCATGCGGTTCAGAGGTATTGCAGCCGAATATTTGTCAACAACTTCCTGAGGCAGCACGTTGGTCATTTCGGTTCGAATGAAGCCTGGTGCGATGGCATTGACGCGGATATTGCGTGAAGCCAGTTCTTTGGCCGTGGATTTGGTGAGTGCGATAATTCCACCTTTGGAAGCTGCGTAGTTAGCTTGTCCGGCATTGCCCATGATGCCGATAACGGAAGCGATATTTAATATTACTCCTGAGCGTTGTTTCATCATATAGCGACAAACTTTCTGAGTACAATTGAAAGTTCCTTTCAAATTTACAGCGATCACCGCATCCCAATCTGCTTCTTTCATCTTCATGATCAATCCATCGCGCGTGATGCCGGCATTATTGACCAGGACATCAATCGCACCGAATTTATCCCGGATCTCTTTGAAAATTTCTCCCATCGCTTCGGCGTTGATTACATTGCCGACGAATCCGATTGCGCGAAAACCTTGATCGTCAATTATCTGAACGGCTCGATCTACATCTTCCTGATTCAGGTCGATGATCACTACGATAGCCTCGGTTTTAGAAAATTCTTCCGCGATAGTGAAACCTATTCCACGAGCCGAGCCCGTGATGACGACGACTTTATCTTTTAAAGTTTTCATTAAAACTCCAAATCATTTTTAACAGCCTGCAACGTTTCCACGGTGTCGATGCTGATTACTTTAACATTTTTGTCAATTTTCTTGAGCATACCTGCCAGAACGTTGCGGGGACCAAATTCAATAAATGTGTCCACTCCTGCATCGATCATGTATTGGACTGATGCCACCCACAATACGGAAGAGGTAACCTGACTTTCCAGGTTTTTCTTAATTTTAATTGGATTTGTAGTAGCCTTGGCATCCACGTTGGCCACCACAGGAATAGATGTTTCCTGGAATTTGATATCTTCCATTTCCCGGGCAAGCCAAATACCGGCTTTTTCGATAAGAGGAGAATGGAATGGACCTCCAACTTCAAGCGGAACAACTCGTTTAGCACCAATCTCACGAAGCAGTTCACTGGCTTTTTCCACACCTGCCTTGCTGCCGGATATCACGGTTTGGATAGGTGTATTGAAATTTGCGGCAATAACAATTCCTGCCGAAGAAGCTTCCTCACAGATTTTAATTACAGTTTCGGAATCCAAACCTATTATCGCAGCCATGGCAAATGGTTTTCCGTCGTTTGCTTCGATCATGAATTCCCCACGTTTATAAACCAGATGCATCGCATCTTCGAAGTCGAGGACACCATTAGCAACTAAAGCGGAAAATTCTCCCAACGAATGCCCGGCAACAAAATCCGGTTTGATGGCAAATTCTGTTTGAACAGCTTTCATGGCAATAATGCTGTGGAAAAGAATGGCAGGTTGGGTAAATTTTGTTTCTTTCAATTTATCTTCGGGGCCTTCCTGCATGATTTGATACAGGTTAGTTCCATTATGTTTGTCGAAATTAAGAAGAATTTGCTCAAATTCAGGATAGGCTTTGATAAAATCCATTGCCATCCCCACATATTGAGCTCCCTGGCCAGGAAAGATGAAAGCGATTTTTCCCATAAATTATCCGGTTATAACCTGAATAATAAGCTGCCGGAAGTAAGTCCTGCACCGAATGAAGCAGCCAGGATGACATCTCCATGCCTGATCTTGCCGCTGCGAATGGATTCGTCCAGGGCAATAGGAATTGTTGCTGAGGAAGTGTTGGCATATTTCTCAATGTTAACGATCACTTTCTCATCATCGATTTTTAATTTTTTACCCAGCGATTCGATGATGCGCAAATTTGCCTGGTGGGTGATGAGCCAGTCTATCGATCTGACGTCCATATGATTTCGCTTCAGCACGGTTTCACAAACGTCATACATGGAACGCACGGCATGTTTGAATATTTTATTACCTTCCATATAGATAGTATGAAGGTTTTTTTCAATGGATTCTTTGCTTGCCGGCATGCGGGAACCACCGGCAGGTTGGATGAGCAGATCGTAATGAGTACCGTCAGCAGAAATTTCCGTATCGATAAAACGGGAAATATCTTTAGGCTCAGCACGGGAAATAACCGTAGCTCCGGCGCCATCACCAAAGAGAACGCAGGTTCCGCGATCTTCCCAGTTAATGAGTTGGCTTAAAATTTCAACACCAATTATGAGAATATGTTCAGCAACACCATTTTCGATATATTGTTTGGCAATGTTCGCCGCATAGATCCAGCCTGTGCAGCCGGCGGAAAGATCAAAAGCAGGAAAATCTTTTACTCCAAGTTTTTTCTGCAGGATGCAGGCGGTTGAAGGGAAGGCGTGGTCATTGGAAATGGTAGCAACTATTATCATGCCCAGATCTTTGGCTCTGATATTGGCAGCTTCCAGGGCTTGCAAGGCTGCTTCATAGGCTAGATCGGAGGCAGCTTGATCATCAGCTACAAAGTGACGTTCAAACATTCCGGTTCTGGTTCTGATCCATTCATCGGTAGTATTCACCATTTTTTCCAAATCGTAGTTATTTACAATTTTATCTGGAGTATATTTGCCTGTGCCCGAAATCTTGGCACTATATTTTGTTATCATTTTTCCTCTCTCCAAACATTCAAAGGAATTCAGATTTTATTATCATAATATTCTTTTGCATGTTCCACGAAACCGGATTCTGCCATTTTTGCTGCCAGCCGAACTGCATTCTTAATGGCTTTTCCATTTGATCTGCCATGCGCGACCACTGCTATTCCATTCAAACCGACCAACAAAGCGCCACCGTATTCAGTATGGTCAAGTCTCTTTTTCAAATAGGCATAAACAGGAAATGACAAAAGTGCTCCGATCTTGGCGATCCAGTCTTTTTTGATCTGGTCTTTCATAATGGAAAAAATAGAAAATGCAGCACCTTCGACTGTTTTCAACATCACGTTTCCCACAAAGCCGTCACAAACCACTACATCAACAATTCCTCTCAATAGATCTTTACCTTCGATATTGCCGACGAAATTCACGATTTTGGATTCTAATAAACGCTGATGAACTGTTTTATAGAGTTCGTTGCCTTTCGTTGTTTCCTCTCCGATATTGAGTAGAGCAACTTTAGGATTTTCGTTTTTAAAAATGAATTTGGAATAAAGATTTCCCAACTCAGCAAATTGAACCAGATTATCAGGGCTGCAATCTACATTTGCCCCGACATCCAGAATTATTTCCGGATTTCCTTGAGTGGGAAAAGTGGCGGCAATGGCTGGACGCAAAACGTTTTTGATGCGTTTGAAGCCGAACAGCGAAGCAGCCATCACAGCTCCGGTGTTACCGGCGCTGATCATGCCGTCTGCCTTACCTTCAGTGCAAATTTGAATGGCTTTTACCAGGGAAGAGTCTTTTTTCTTTTTTACGATACTGGCTGGTGCATCATGCATGAAAATGACTTCCGAAGCATGGACAATTTCGATGCGATCTTTATCAAAATAATATTTTTCCAACTCTTTGGAAAGTTCATCTTCCTTGCCAACCAGGATCACTTTCTCACAAATATCCTCTTTGATAGCAAGAATTGCACCTTCCACTTCAGGGAAAGGTGCATTATCGCTGCCAAAAGCATCTATTGCAATGCGCATCAAACATGCCTGTTATTCTTTGATCTCTAAAACCTTCTTGTTGTCGTAATGACCACATTTTGCGCAAATATTGTGAGGTCTTACTGCTTCACCACAGTTAGAACAGGTCGATACTGCCGGTGCGGTAGCTTTATAATGAGTCCTTCTCTTATCTCTTCTTGCCTTGGATGTCTTTCTTTTCGGTACTGGCATTTCTTACTCCTTAATATTGCTTAAATATTCAATATTCATAATCTTAACTTCTTATTTTATACACAATTAAACCACTACATTCAATTAAGTTGACCATGCTATTTTTAACTCTTTATGTGTCAAGCGTTTTGGAAGGCACTTTCCGGATTGATTTTACATCAAATTGAATATAATTCAGAAAATCAAAGACTTAAGTTTTGAACATTTTTCAATTCTTTTTTGAAAACCTGGCTTAAAACTGATACGAATCGTTATTGAAAATATCTTGAGTCATAATAAAACATTCAGGTTATTCATCCAAGTTGTTTTCTAAACCGTAAATCAGTTCCATTTCTTTAAAATAATTTTCATCATATTCAGATTTGGATGGAATTATCAAAAAGCTTTTCCTGATTTTATTGGCTACAGATAGACCCTGAATTTCATCATCACAATACACCCTTCCAATTTCCGAATTTTTATCTACGAAAACCCCGACTTTGATCGGCAAGTAGGCACCGGCGGCATAGTTCAGTTGGGATTCTATGGTTTTCCGGCCGGCTCCGATTTCGATCAATGCGTAGCCGATAGCCTGCGTATCGATAGATTTGACCCAGCCTTTTTTGCTGGAAATGATCGGGATTTTGAATTTTGACTGCGGCAGCAACGAAGTATCGTCACAAATTTTAGGATTTCCACCTTGTGCCTGCACAAAACGTTTGAAATATTCAAGCGCTTTCCCATTTTCCAACACAGTGCCAAACATGTTGCCGGCTTCAATTCTATCTTTAGCAATTTCGGTTAACATCAGCATTTCGACGGCCAGCATTTTAGTGATCGTATAAATGTCAGGAATTTTTTTCCCTTTCAAAAATTCGATGCATTCCTTGATCTCCAGAGCATTTCCGGCATATTCGCCCAAGGAAGAATTCATGTTAGAAAAAACCACCGACACTTTTTGTCCCAGATTTTTGCCGGTTTGCATTAACAGTTCCGCCAGTTTTTCCGCTTTATCCATTTTTTTAATGAAAGCACCGGAACCAACTTTCAAATCTATCACCAGGTTTTTAGCTCCTTCGGCGATCTTTTTGCTCATGATGCTGGCTGTGATCAAAGGCAAACTCTCCACCGTTCCAGTCACATCGCGTAGCGCATAAATCCGTTTATCAGCCGGAACAAGTTCTTTTGATTGGCCAATGATGCTGAAACCAACTTCCTTAACCATTTTCTTGAATTGGGAATAAGAAAAATCTGTTCTGAATCCCGGAATGGATTCCAGTTTATCCAGGGTGCCGCCGGTATGACCTAAACCACGTCCTGAGATCATGGGGATTTTGGCTCCGCAGGCAGCTACGATCGGTGCAAGTACAATGCTGATCTTATCGCCAACTCCGCCGGTAGAATGCTTGTCAACAGTTGGCATGTCGGGGGGAAAAGTTATTCGTTTGCCTGAATTAATATAAACCTCAGTCAATGTCTGGATTTCGTCAGGATGCATGTTTTTGAAATAAATTGCCATTAAAAGCGCAGCCATTTGATATTCTGGAATTTCGTTATTTAGGTAAGATTTTATGAAAAAACTGAGTTCTTCACGAGTCAGTTTTTTACCGCTTCTTTTTCTGATAATTATTTCAACCGGATTATATTTCAATTTTACCCCTATTTAGTGTTCATCCGTAAAGCCGCATATCTAGTAGAATTATATTATTCATTCTTTTTTTCTCAACCCCTAATCCCTTCTCCTAAAGTAGGAAGGGACACTCTTGCCTCCCTCTCCTCGATAGGAGAGGGTTGGCGTGAGGTCGAAAAATCATAGTTTACGGATGGACTCTATTTAACCTTGAAAAGATTCCTTTCAAGCGTTCTTCATGCTTAACACTTTCAAGGTTTCTTTCAATCCACCCTGAAAGTGTCAACTGCAAGAATTAGAGCGAGAGACCTTTTCAGAGTTTAATCATTTCCCCAACCATTGAGAAGGCTAAACGCAAGAATTTCTCTGGCAGAAGCCATTTTCAAGGTTGTCACCACCAAACCTGTTTTCCTTCTTCGTATGTAAATATCCGTTCTTCCTTTCTGGAATCCGTCTCTACCAGCCAATAAAGCCGGTCGGCTGGAATGTCTTTAAAGATCATTGGCTCGGATGTGGCTATCTGTTTTCCAGCCGATTGCCATTCATCCTGCCAGTAAAACAGCTCATATTCGCTGCCTTCTTTCAGGTTCACAATTTGCTTTTCTTCGGTGGCGTTGGCAATTTGTGTTTTCGTTGTGGAGATCAAAATTAAATCATGGATAGAACGATTATCTTCCAAAAACAATGAAGATCCGTCTTTCTGCAAAATCACCGGAACGCCGATGGAAACGAGTTTTTCATCTTCCAAAATCATCGGAAGATAGCACAGATCGACTCCCATCTCTTGGAAAAAAACTTCGCCGTCTTTTATTTCACTCCACTGGATGGCACACCATTCACCGGAATTGAACACGCACAAATAGGCAAACCTGACGGAATCCGGGATTTCCCGATTAAGATCGATTTTCACATCGGCGGTTTTGGTATATTTTTCCGTCACATCCACATAATTTTCACTTCTCAACCAGGCTGGAGCTTTTTCATTTTCCCGTAGCAGAGAGGCAAGATTATCAGTTTGTTTCGCGAAAGTTTTACGATATACTTTTGCCACACGATTACGGATGGAATATTTTCCCGGATCAGCTTCGCAGCCCATGAACGGAATCGCTTTTCCATCATGCGTAATGATTGCATTCCAGGCGTGATTGTTACTACTGTCCGCCCAATATGGTGTATAATCGCTGGTCACGGCAATTCCGTTTGCCCGCATCGCAGCCATCGCCAGGTTGGTCATATCCTCGCATCTGCCCTGGCAGGTTTCCTGCATTTCATCCACGCTTTGATCGGTGGGATGCAGATAATAAATTTCATTGAATTTGAACCAGCTTCGCAATTTCAGATTGATGATGGATGCTGCTTCGGTTGGATCGGATGGCTCGTTCATCTGTTCAGCCAGATTCGAATATTTTTCGCTAAAATCCCGCCGCCAGGAAATGCTTGCCGGAAGCGGCTCATTGCTGCCGCGATAGGGCAGAATGAATTCTTTGAAAACCTTGTAGGAATAATCTTTTGCCCAGGGCAGGTTTTGCCAGGCAAAGAAGGCATCTTCTACATTTTGAATTAGGAACTCAGCAGTGATAACCTGCTGATCTGGAATTTTTTTATTCGCTTTCCAGTCGAAACCGGCAGAGCTTTTTTCCAAACTGTCCAGAGCAGTTCTCGCCTGTTGGTAATTTTCATAATCGGCGATATTCCAGGGAATTTCAACTTTATTGGAATCGCAGGGAACGATCTCCACGAAAGATTGATCCGACATGTTTTCGATGAGAAACAGAACCGCATCTAACTGCAATGAATCACCTTTATTTTCAAAATACCTGATGGCATTTTTCAATTCACTTTTATTTTTTCCGGCTTTGTGGATTGTTTGCGCTGCTTCTTCCGAAACCCGCAGAGTTGTGCAGGAAACCATGATCAATACCGGTAAAAAAATCACTAAAAACTTTTTCATCAATTCTCCGATAACTAAATTTCTTCTCGTTCCGCAAACTCTGTTTTCTTCTCGTTCCTAAAGTCCTCTTTGGGAACGCAATTGATGCCGAAACTCTGTTTCATGAATATATCTTCTTGAGTTTAGATCGCTTCGTAAGATTAAGCATGAAGGTTCCTCGCAAAGACATGATCTAACATTTTTTTCTCGTTCCTAAAGTCCTCTTTGGGAACGCAATTGATGCCGAAACTCTGTTTCATGAATATCTCTTCTTGAGTTTAGATTGCTTCGTAAGATTAAGCATAAAGATTCCTCGCAAAGACATGATCTAACATTTGTTTATTTCCTCCAAAAATTCTGCCAGCTGCTCTTCCGCCTGCCACTGCCAGAACATTTTTCCATCCACACACGGAAGCGATTTCTGAAGGCAGTGTTCTGTGAGTAAAGTGTTTTCTTCTCGATAAGGCAAATCGATCGCTTTTTTAAAGCTTTTCAGATTTGTCAGTTCGAGAAAATTTTCACCTGCCATTCCTATAGTTGTGCAGTTCACTATTAGATCAAATTCTTTTCCTGCCAGATGCACAAATGGAATCAATTCTCGATTAAATTCATGAGTCAACTTCATGCCATCCTGATCATTTCGGCAGGAAATCTCCACATTGGGAAACAGTCCATAAACCTCCAAAGCAACCCGGGCAGTTGCACCGGATCCCACGATCAGGATGCTGTCTGTTTGTTGAACAAAACCATGGTCGATGGTTTTTTGGAATGCCGATTTATCCGTATTTAAAAATCTATTCTGATTCGGCAGGAAAAGATTGATTGTTTCCTGCTTTGTGAATTTTTGTTTGAACGGCATGGTAATGGAGAATCCATAAAATCTATCTTTAAAATGACTTGCCTCGAACCATTCAAAGAAATCGCTCAAGTCATCTACGGCAAAAGGCAAATAAACGGCATCGATATCATTTTGCCGAAAATAATTATTATAAAATTCCAAACCGAGTGAACCATAAACTTGTTTTCCACCGATAATTCCACCCAGCAGAGTTCTCCGGGTATTCTGCCGAAGATTGAATTTCAGCAGATCGCTTTCGAAGAATTGTCCGTTCGCTGTCGGTGCTGCTTCCAAACCGAAAAATGTGCCAACCGCACCGAGATGCAGATGCAGCAGGCGGCTGAGGAAACCGAGTCTTCCCATGCCGGCAAAAATTACCGGTTTTCGGGAAAGCGCCAGAAGTTGAGAAATTTTGAGCAGCATCCGGTATGAATTCACATTTACCGCTATTTTGACGAATCTGGCCTGGCTTTCATTCATCTGCCGGATGACCTGTTCCAGCTTTTCCAGCTCCGGTTCTTCGCTGAAATTATGGTAAGAAAGAATAAGGTTGGCCGGATCGATGGAATCTCGTTCATGAAGCTGAATTTCATGATCGACCAGACAATTGTATTCTGCGACGACTTTCTGATAGAAACGGATTTTTTCATTTTCAGTAAAGTTGTTTTTTCCGCCTTCACTGCTGTTGCGAAGGGTAACAATACTGCTGGAATCGAGGATTTCGAAGGGAAAATCTTGTAAGTTCGGTTGATAATCCAGGCGATATTCTTTCCAGGGGAAAGTTTTATTACTGCTATGTTCTCTCACAAATTCAGGATTCAGGAAGGGAATGGAAAGGATAAGCATATTTTTTTAACTCATCGATTTATTTTTTGGAACGGTCGAGGCGACCGTTTTGCATTGCATTTCTTTGCTTTTTTCTATGATCGACTGCCAGAGAATTTCTGTCAGATTTTCTGAAATATCCAATTCTCTGGCTTTCTCTTTCAAAGAGATTAATAGCTCATTTTCGCGTTCTTTGTTTTCGATAGACAGGTTATTTTCCTGTTTGAATTTTCCGATCAATTGGGAGATTTCCATTCTACGTTTGAGTGCGATCAGGATATCTTCATCGATTTTATCAAGCGCTTCTCTATAATCCAGTAAATCTTGCTTCTGACTTTTTACCAGTTTCTGATAACTGACAGCATCAGCCAAAACTAATTTGATCATGGCTTTGGCGACGGGAATCAGGCGGGGAATTAGGCAGACATCGTGTCTGCCGCCAACTTTGATCGTGATATTTTTACCATCGTGAGTAATGGTTTGCTGCTCAATATTTATGGATGAAGTCGGTTTAACGACAAAGCGGAATTTCAGTATTTGCCCTGTGCTGATGCCTCCCAGAATGCCGCCGGCATGATTGGAAAGAAATCCAGTTTCATCAATTTGGTCATTGGATTCTGCTCCGGTCAGTTTGGTAAGTTGGAAACCATCACCAAATTCGATGCCTTTCACACCCCCAATTGATAAAATAGCTTTGGCCAGGTTAGCATCCAGTTTTTCAAAAACAGGGTCACCCAAACTGGCTGGAAGATTGTTGATCTGCACTTCCACAATTCCACCCACAGAATTACCGGAAGATTTTATTTTTTCCAGATATTGCACCAATTCGTCGTAGTTCGTTTCGTCCGGCCAATTCAGTTCGTTGGCAAACTCACTGAATTTCGTTGCTTCTATTTTGCCGATCTGTAACGGATAGATTTTGATCTCGATATCTTTTAAGATTTTATCAACCATTCCAGCAGCCGCAACGCGGGAAATCGTTTCCCGGCCGGACGCCCGACCACCACCGCGGTAATCGTATATCTTGAATTTCTGGAAAAGAGAATAATCGGCATGACCTGGACGGAAAATGTTTTTGAGATGTTCGTAATCAGCAGGTTTTGCATCTTGATTATAAACTATCAGACAAATCGGCATACCGGTGGTGACGCCATCCAATACGCCGGAAAGGATTTGGATATCATCTTTTTCCTGTCGCGAAGTACTGAATTTTCCGGTTCCGGGTTTGCGTTCATTCAAAGTTTTTTGAATTTCTGCCAGCGGAAATTCGATGCCCGGCTTCACATCTTCGATCACCAAACCGATAGCTGGTCCGTGGCTTTCACCAAAAGCTGTGAAACCCAGAAATCTGCCGTAACTATTTCCTTTCATATTTCTTTCTTCTCCACGATTTCCAAGAGCTTTGAGGCAATTTATATGTCAACTTTTTGCTTTGTGAGTACAACCCGAGTCGAGTTCTTCATTAACCCGAATCGGGTTAGCTCAAATGTGGGAATCCAAGTCAATATCTTTCCGAAGCTTCTTGCGGAGAATTTCTTTTAATTAAAATTCGGAAAGAAACAACAAGATATCCTTCCGAATCTTCTTCACCAGAAAAGCAAGCAGATAAGCTTCGGAAGCGTAAATATTCTTTTAGAGGAAATTCGATGCCCGGCTTCACATCTTCGATCACCAAACCGATAGCTGGTCCGTGGCTTTCACCAAAAGCTGTGAAACCCAGAAACCTGCCGTAACTATTTCCTTTCATATTCCTTTCTTCTCCACGTTTCCCAAGAGCTTTGAAGCAATTTATATGTCAACTTTTTGCTTTGAGAGTGCAACCTGAGTCGAGTTCTTCATTAACCCGACTCGGGTTAGCTCAAATGTGGGAATCCAAGCTCCTCAACCTCTGAATTCCCTGCAGCCGCCGGACTTCCGAGTGTTGGAGAAATACCAGCAATCATTCCGATGACCTGTGGACAATCGGAAGGTTGCTAAAATAAAAACTTCGATTTCAAGGTTTTTGAAAGAAAAATTGACATAAACGACTACAATTTTCTGATCGAATAAAGATTAATTAGGATTATAGATTTGTAATGAACAGAATACTAAAGATCAGTAATTTACAGGAAGCTCGTCGAGAGTTGCAGAAAATAAAAGTATCTTCCCAGGGTGTGGAAGTGATGGCACCAAAATTTTTGGAAATGTCAGTCAAACTCACCAATGTTCATGTCGGAGCGGCTAATATTTTAAAGCAGGAAATGCTCTCCATCGGAGGAGATGCAGCCGTGGCACGCGGTGTGGTGAACGGTATCGAAAAAATCAGCGATGTCATTCTGCTTGGGAATGCCGACAAGATTAAAAAGCTGATCAAAAAGCTGGAAAATCAAGCCATTTTTGGGTTAGCGGAAATCAGGCATGATCTTAAAAAATTAATTTCAGTCCGTCTAGGAAAAGAAAATCCAATCCTGAGATTAGGAAAAAGAGAACTCGATCTTTCCCAACCCAAAATAATGGGAATCCTGAACGTGACACCCGACAGCTTTTCGGACGGCAATAAATTCCTGGATGTTGAAAAAGCCGTAGAACACGCCTTCCAAATGGAAAAAGAAGGAGCGGACATCATCGATATCGGCGGAGAATCGACGCGGCCCGGAGCACAAAAAGTAGAACTCCAGGAAGAACTTGATCGGGTGATTCCGGTGATCGAAAAAATCCGCCAAAAATCTGAAATTCCAATTTCAATAGATACATATAAATCTGAAGTTGCAGAAGCAGCTTTGGTTGCCGGAGCAGATCTGATCAATGACATCAGCGCTCTTCGATTTGATGAAAAGATGATGGAAGTTTTGAAAAGCAATAGACAAGTTCCGATAATTTTAATGCACATGCTGGGAACACCGCAAGACATGCAAAAGGAGCCGTTTTATAATGATGTCATCGAAGAAATCCTGAAGTTTTTTAAGGAAAGGATCGAGTATTGTGTTACTCACAGAATAGATATTTCACGGCTTGTCATCGATCCGGGCATCGGGTTTGGCAAAAGGCAGGAAGATAATTTGGAAATCCTGAAAAAACTGTCTGAATTCAAATGTTTCGGAGTTCCTGTTTTGCTGGGAGCTTCCCGCAAAAGTTTCATCGGCAGGATTTACGAATCAAAAGCTGATGACAGACTGGAAGGCAGCCTGGCAGCAACAGCTCTGGGCTTGGAAGCTGGTGTGAATATTTTTAGGGTACACGATGTGCAAGCTCACAAAAGATTTTTACAGGTTTGGCAGGAAGCAGGGAGAAGCTAATGGAAATATTTATTCCCAAATTTACGGATATTATCGATATTTTGATCATTGCTTTTATTCTTTATCGTTTGGTCATCCTTTTAAAAAGAGCGGGCGGCTACCAGATATTGATCGGTTTGATCGTAGCAGTTATCATCTATTTTACCGCGACGCTTCTTGAATTGAATATGGTAACATCACTTCTGGGAGTCATCAAAGATTATTGGATTATATTATTTATCATTTTATTCCAGCAGGAGATCAGGTCGCTTTTTGCCAGGGCTGCTCACAGCCACGATCTCAGGTCATTGTTTACCGGCGCCAAGAAATCGGTTCATTCACCGCTTTTGAATGCTGTTTCCATCATGTCTTTCCGCCGGATCGGGGCTCTTATCGTCATAGAAAACAAACGGAATCTGAATGATTATATCGAATCAGGAGAATTGATCGATGCCCTGATCTCGGTGAAGCTTTTGCTGACGATCTTCAATACGAAAACTATCTTACACGACGGCGCTGTCATCATCCGCAACGACAGGATCCTATCTGTGAAGGTAGTCCTGCCGCTTTCGGAAAATGTGGAATATACTCAGAAACACGGTACCCGGCATCTGGCTGCTATCGGCATCACGGAGATTACGGATGCTCTGGTGGTGGTGGTTTCAGAGGAAACCGGCCGGATTTCCGTAGCCAAAAATGGGGAACTGATTACCGATCTGACCATCGATGAACTTTCTCAGCGAATCAAAGATGACACAATTTAATTCCCCTCTTGAGAGGGGTGTCCCGAAAGCCTTCGGGGTGGGGTGTGTTATTAATCTACCATCTATAATACTTTTTTTTCATCTTGTTCGAACGCAGATTATCGGGACTATGTTCGTAATAATCAATGATCAAAGTCCTGAGTAAAAAACATGGATAATTACACCCGTCCTTTCCTGATCGCCATCACCGGCGGTATTGCCAGCGGTAAAACTTTGGTGGCTGATTGGTTTGCCGATCAGGGTTTCGAAGTTCATTATGCCGATAAAATTGCTCATGATATTATGAATGAGTCGGAAGTGACCGCTAAAATTATTCAAACATTCGGAGCAGAAATCCTGCCGGAAAGTGTGATCGACCGCCGGAAACTGGGTAGAATGGTTTTCCATGATCCAGAGAAACTGAAGAAGTTGAACGATATTTTACATCCGCTGGTTCGCAATGAAATGAAAAATCTTATTCTGCTGACAGATTCTTCTTTTCTGGTATTTGAAATTCCTCTTTTGTTTGAAAATGGGCTGCAAAATTCTTTTGATCTGAATATTAATATTTTTACAAATCGAACCAATCAAATCGAACGAGTGGAAAAAAGGGATAAGTTGGATAGGAAGGAGATCATTCGCAGAATAGATGCTCAGATGTCGGACTTTGAAAAGCAGAAATTGGCTGACATCAATATCGAAAACAACGGCACAGAAAGCGAATTGCATCAGAAAATGAAAAATCTGCTGCCTTTGATCAAAAAATTAAAGAAAAAAGAAGTGAAAGATATATTGAAGATTTAGTAAACCTCACCTCTGTCCTCTCCTGGGAGGAGAGG
>JAUSOT010000190.1 GCA_030656075.1 Candidatus Cloacimonadales bacterium | reverse complement strand
GGTATCTGGCTTGATTCACCGATCATCGAGCTGATCAACGGCGAAGGAACGATCGAAAATTATCTTCCTGCCATGCTGCGCCAGTATAAACGTTTTGATATCGATATCCGCAAATATCCGATGCTGGTTTATCCAACTTTGCATTATCAAAACGGCGGCTTGGAAATCGATGCTAATGCTGAAACTTCCATTCCCGGTCTGTATGTGGCAGGAGAGGCTTCCGGCGGAGTTCACGGACGTAATCGCCTGATGGGAAATTCTCAACTCGATATCATTGTCTTTGGCCGTCGGGCCGGAATTCATGCGGCTGCAAAAGTGAAAAAAGGTGTCACACTCGGCAAATTAAGTCTGGCTCACGTAGAAAAGTATATAAAAGAAGTCGATTCTCTTGGAGTATCAAAAAAACGCATCTCTCCGGTAATTCTTCCTGATTACATTCCCAGTCATGTGAAAGCCAAACAGCTTTCTGCGGAATATCAGGGAAACTTAATATAGCCTTTGGAGGTTTTGATGGCAAAACCTAAAGTTGCCTTTTACTGGTGTGCATCCTGCGGCGGCTGCGAAGAAGCGATCGTCGATCTGAACGAAGATATTCTGAAAGTGGCGGATCTGGTGAATATCGTCTTCTGGCCCTGTGCGATGGACTTCAAATATGACGACGTGCGAAAAATGGAAGACGGAGAAATCACGGTTTCCTTCATCAACGGAGCGATCCGCACCGAAGAAAACGAAGAGATGGCTGTTTTATTGCGCCGGAAATCTCAGATCGTTGTTTCCTTTGGAGCCTGCTCTCACATGGGTGGGATTCCCGGACTGGGAAATTTCTGGGATAAGAAAAGTATTTTCGAATCTTCCTACGGCAAATCCTGTCCATCCATCGATAATCCTGACGGCATCGTTCCTCTGGTCAGTTCTCAAGTTCCGGAAGGCGAGCTTACTCTACCAGAATTCAACAACACGGTGAAAAGCCTGGATCAGGTTATCGAGGTGGATTATTATCTGCCCGGCTGTTCTCCCGAGCCGTATCTTACGATGAATGCAATCCTCAAATTGCTTTCGGGTGATCTTCCTGCCAAAGGAACTGTGCTGGCTCCGGCCAAATCGCTGTGCGACATCTGCAGCAGAAATGAAACAAAGCCGGAAAAACTCAGCATCGAAAAGATCAAACGTGTGGCTACAACTCAACCCGATCCCGAAAAATGTTTTCTGACTCAGGGAATTATCTGCATGGGACCGGTCACTCGGTTCGGCTGCAAAGAGGAAGGCGACGGACGCTGCATCAGCGCCAACATGCCCTGCCGCGGCTGTTATGGTCCGCCTCCGGGCGTGAAGGACGTCGGCACCAAAATGGTTTCGGCCCTGGCTTCCATTCTCGGTTTGGATGGCGAAGAAGAAATGAGCGAAAAAGCTGTGCAAAATCTGATGGATCAAATTCCCGATCCGGCCGGAACGTTCTATCGCTTCTCACTTCCCACTTCCATGCTGAGAAGAAAACGTATGACGAAAGAGGAAAACTAAATGGTTAAGAAAATAACTATAGATCCCATCACACGTTTGGAAGGTCATGGCAAAATCGAGATATTCCTGGATGAAAACGGCAATGCCACCAATGCTTATTTGCAGGTTCCCGAACTGAAAGGCTTCGAACAATTCTGTCTTGGCAGACCGGTGGAAGAACTTCCTCGCATCACACCAAGGATTTGCGGAGTCTGCCCCACCACGCATCACATGGCAGCCACCAAAGCAGTGGATGCAGTTTATAATGTGATTCCAACTGAGACTGCCGTTAAAGTGCGCCGCGTGATCTATGATGCCTTCATGATGGAAGATCATCTGCTGCATTTCTTCTTTTTGGGCGGACCGGATTTTGTGGTGGGCCCGGATGCTGCTCCAGGTGAAAGGAATATCCTGGGTGTCGTGGGAAAAGTCGGTGTGGAGATCGGTAAAAAAGTAATAGATATGCGCCGTAGATTACGTTCGATCATCACCACTTTGGGCGGTAGAGTAATTCATCCGGTATGCGGTCTGCCTGGTGGTGTTTCCAAAGGAATTACTGAAGAGCAGCGAAAAGAATTTCTGCAAATCGCCAAAGACAGCGTAGAATTTGCCAAATTTACTTTGAAAGTATTCGAAGATATTGTGCTGAAAAACAAAACCTACGTCGATCTGATCGTAGGAGATATCTATAAACACAAAACCTATTATATGGGAATGGTGGATGAAAATAACCATCCCGATTTTTATGATGGCAAAATTCGCGTGGTTGATCCCGACGGCGTAGAAATCGCCAAGTTTGCTCCAAAAGACTACCTGGATCATATTGTGGAACGTGTGGAACCGTGGAGTTACATGAAGTTCCCGTATCTGAAAAAAGTGGGCTGGAAAGGTTTTGTGGACGGCAAAGACAGCGGTGTTTATCGCGTTGCTCCTTTGGCTCGGTTGAACGTTGCAGACGGCATGTCCACACCACTCGCTCAAGCTGAATTTGAAAAAATGTTTTCAATACTGGGTGGAAAACCGGCTCATAACACGCTGGCTTTCCATTGGGCTCGTCTCATCGAAGTGATGTTTGCTGCTGAGCATCTGGTTACGCTCCTGGAAGACAAAACCATCACCAGCACGGATATTCGGCGCCTTCCTACCGACACACCAAACGAAGGTGTGGGCATCGTGGAAGCTCCGCGCGGAACACTGATTCATCATTACAAAACAGATGAAAAAGGGATGGTGACGGGTGTGAACCTGATCGTGGCAACAGTGGGAAATTCTGCTGCAATGTCCATGTCTATCGCCAAAGCTGCTCAGAATCTTATCAAAAATGGTGTTGTTAACGACAGCATCCTAAATATGGTGGAAATGGCGTTCCGGCCCTACGACCCCTGCCTGGCTTGTGCCACACATTCCCTGCCCGGCAAAATGCCGCTGATGGTGAACGTGTATGACAAGGACAAGAATAAGATCAAAACGATTACGAGGGATTAATTTGATTTCCAATTCCTCTTTGCTCCCCTTTGTAAGGGGAGATTAAGAGGGATTTTCAAAAAAAGGAAACTATATATTAAGGAATTTGATTTGAAGAATTTATCAATAATTGTCTTTGCGAGGCCTACTTCATACTGTTACGAACGAAGCAATCTTAACAAAAATTATATGATTAGAAATATAGATTGCTTCAGCAGAATTCCTCGGAAAGATTCTTCGCAAAGATTGAAATCGCAAGGGGAGCAAAACGGAATTCTATGAAAACATTAGTTCTTGGCTTGGGAAACACCATTTTATCAGATGATGGAGTGGGAATTCACATCGCCTTTGAAATTGAAAAGAAGTGCAAAAATATAGATGTTTTGGAAGCAAGTGCAGCTGGTTTTCGAGTGATTGATGAAATTATTGGTTACGAAAAATTGATTTTAATCGACTCTATCAAAACTGGTAAAGCTGAACCTGGAGAATTACACAGATTTACTTTTGCTGAATTCAGCAGAACAATGCATCACTCATCTCCGCATGATATCAGCCTGTTCGAAGCTTTTGATATTATGAAAAAGGAAAAAGCTGATCTTCCCACAGACATCAAAGTGTATGCCGTGGAAGTGACGGATACATCCACTTTTTCTGAAAGTTGCACTGACGAAGTTGCGAAAGCGATTCCGCAAATAGTAGAAATCTTGATCGAAGAAAATAAGTTAACATGAGGTTTGAATGGTCGAATTCTGCCTGAAAGGATTTTTGCTGAGAAACTTGAATAACGCTGTCTTTGCGAGAATTGCTCCTTGCTGTTACAAGCGAAGCAATCTTAAGTTTAAGCATAATGGAATATTCTCGCCTTCGTCCTTCGACAAGCTCAGGACGGTGTCCGGCACCTGACGGATGACACAAGCTCAGGCGAGATAATTTACAGGATTAAAAAATTATAAATGAGATTGCATAATAGTGTGATTTTGTGTTAAGAGCCTCACCCCAACCCTCTCCACGGGAGAGGGAAAAGCATTTCGAGTGTTAATTGTATTTTTCGAGACGGATGAGGCGAAGAAAGTAATTTTAATAAATTTAAATGAATTTGGAGGTTCAATGAATATTCATGAATATCAGGCAAAGCAGGTTTTTGCCAGGTATGGCGTTCCCATACCAAAGGGAAAAATGATCGAAAAAGCCGAAGATGCCAGAGCTGCAGCTCAGGAGATCGGTGGCAACATCTGGGTGGTAAAAGCTCAAATCCATGCCGGTGGACGAGGCAAAGGCGGCGGAGTAAAACTTGCGAAAAACCTGGACGAAGTGGAAAAATATGCTTCCGAAATTCTGGGAATGACACTTGTTACACATCAAACAGGCCCGGCTGGAAAACTGGTGAAAAAAGTTTACATCGAAGCTGGAGTGGATATTCAAAAAGAACTTTATCTGGGAATGGTATTAGATAGAACTTCCGAAATGCCGGTGATGATGGCTTCCACCGAAGGTGGAATGGAAATTGAAAAAGTAGCAGCCGAATCTCCTGAAAAGATAATCAAAGTGGGCATCGATCCGCTCATTGGTTTTCAGCCTTTCCATGCCAGGAAATTGGCTTTTGGACTGAAACTTTCCAAAGAACAGATAAAACATTTCGGTAAATTCTGCAAGGCTCTTTACGAAGTATATTCCAATAATGATGCCAGTTTGATAGAAATAAATCCGCTGGTGCTCAAAGGAGATGATACATTTATTGCTCTTGATGCCAAAATGGGATTTGATGACAATGCCATGTATCGTCATCCCGAAATTCAAGAAATGCGTAATCTGGACGAAGAAGAACCTACCGAACTGGAAGCAGGTAAATACGGACTGAATTATATAAAATTGGAAGGCAATGTTGGTTGCATGGTGAATGGCGCTGGGCTTGCGATGTCCACCATGGATATCATAAAACTCAGTGGCGGGGAGCCGGCTAACTTCCTCGATGTGGGTGGAGCAGCCAGTGCGGAAACTGTCGCTAAAGGCTTTGAAATAATTTTGAGAGATCCGAACGTGAAAGCGATTTTCGTGAATATTTTTGGCGGTATCGTCCGCTGTGACCGGATTGCCAATGGCATATTGGAAGCAACAGAAAAGATTAAAGTAAAAGTACCACTTGTAGTTCGTTTGAACGGCACGAATTCTGCCGAAGCAGCCGAAATCCTGAAAACTGCTAAAATAGAAAATATCATCACGGCAACCGATCTGGCTGACGGTGCTGCCAAAGCTGTGAATGCTGCCAGGGGAGTGTGATCATGAGTATTTTAGTAAATAAAGATTCCAGAGTGGTGGTGCAGGGTTTCACAGGAAAAGAAGGAACATTCCATTCCGAGCAATGCCTGGAATACGGCACAAATATTGTCGGTGGAGTCACGCCGGGCAAAGGCGGACAGACCCATCTGGGAAAACCGGTTTTTAACACGGTTCAAGATGCAGTTGAAGCAGTGAATGCCAATACAAGCATAATTTTTGTTCCTCCGGCTTTTTCTGCCGATGCAGTGATGGAAGCAGCCGAAGCAGGCATCAAAGTGATCGTCTGCATCACGGAAGGGATTCCTGCCGCAGATATGATGATCGCCAAGAAATTCGTTCAAAAGCAAGGTGCTACTCTCATCGGACCAAATTGTCCCGGAATTATTTCGGCTGGAGAAACCAAGATCGGCATTATGCCGGGAGTAGTTTTCAAAAAAGGAAATGTAGGGGTGATCTCCAAATCCGGAACTCTTACCTACGAAGCTGCCAACCAGGTGGTGGAAGCAGGTTTGGGAATAACTACTGCGATCGGAATTGGCGGCGATCCCATCATCGGAACAACTTACATCGATCTGCTAAAACATTTTGAAAATGATCCTGAAACCGAAGCAGTTGTGATGATCGGCGAGATCGGAGGAGATCTGGAAATCCAGGCAGCTAAATATATTAAAGAGAGTTTTTCTAAACCTGTGGTTGCTTTCATCGCCGGGCAAACCGCTCCCAAAGGTAAAAGAATGGGACATGCCGGTGCGATCATTGCCGGCAGCAAAGGCACTGCCAAAGAAAAAATGGATGCACTTTCTGCAGTAGGCGTTCATGTTTGCGATTCTCCGGCAGATATCGGCAAGAAAGTGAAAGAAGTGCTTTCAAAATAGATAAATAGAAGTGTGATTTTAATCAGCCCATGACTTCAGTCGTGGGAAATAAAGATCGATTTCAAGTCCGCAGGAGCGGAGTATGATGCGTTCCAACGCGGGAGTATTGGAACGAGAATGCTCCCCTTCGTAAGGGGAGATGCCGCAGGCAGAGGGGTTTGGAATTATAAAAATATGAACATTAAGACTGAATTTAGCAAACCCCCTT
Organism: Candidatus Cloacimonadales bacterium; assembly: GCA_030656075.1. GTDB lineage: Bacteria > Cloacimonadota > Cloacimonadia > Cloacimonadales > TCS61 > B137-G9. The sequence continues at coordinate 19,815 of JAUSOT010000190.1, read as the reverse complement.
CGATTCCCCCTTTTAAAGGGGGACGGAATTTGCTCCCCTTCGTAAGGGGAGATGCCGCAGGCAGAGGGGTTTGGAATTATAAAAATATGAACATTAAGACTGAATTTAGCAAACCCCCTTCGATTCCCCCTTTTAAAGGGGGACAATAAGGAAAACAGAAAGTTAAATAAAAGAGGTGATTTTATGCGAGAAGTAAATGTGAAAGATCTGATACCGGTCGTTAAAAAACTGTGTATCGATGCTAATTATTACATGGGCGAAGATGTGATCAATAAGATCAGAGAATTCCAAGACAGAGAAGAATCCGAAACCGGGAGAGAAGTGCTGGGCATTCTTCTGGAAAACTATGAACTGGCAGCGAGAGAAAAGATGCCGATTTGCCAGGACACTGGAATTGCAGTTACTTTTGTGGAAATTGGTCAGGATGTTCATTTGGTGGGGGGTGATTTCACAGAAGCCATTAACGAAGGAGTTCGGCAAGGCTATCTTGATGGTTATTTACGAAAATCAATGGTTGATGACCCCATTATCGATCGCGTGAATACAAAAGATAACACACCTGCTATTATTTACACAGACATTGTTCCAGGCGATAAAATAAAAATTACCGTGGCTCCCAAGGGCGGCGGCAGTGAAAATATGAGCGAAGTGAAAATGATGAAAGCTGCCGACGGTATCGAAGGTGTGATCGATTTTGTCGTAGATCGCATCAAACGTTCAGGTGGCAATCCCTGTCCGCCCATCGTCGTAGGAGTAGGATTGGGCGGCAATTTTGAGCAGAGCGCTCTGCTGGCCAAGAAATCACTGCTCCGTAGATTGGATGAAGAAAATCCCGATCCCAAATGGGCAAAGGTAGAAAAGGAAATGTTGGAAAAAATTAATAATCTGGGTATCGGGCCGCAAGGTTTAGGTGGAAGGACAACTGCACTTGGCGTTTTTATTCTTTCCAAACCTTGCCACATTGCTTCCATGCCGGTAGCAGTGAACGTGCAATGTCACGCTGCACGCCATAAAAGTGCGATAATATAAAAAAACATGTTTGCAACGAACAACACGAACTATTTGTTTGTCATCCTGACGTTTCTTGCACGTTGTTCTCAGGAAGGATCTCAACTTAAAGCGAGATTCTTCGTGAGAAGATTCACCTAAGATTTCCTCAGAAAGACATACATTATATAGATGCTTTTTTGTTAGTTGCTAAAAAGGAGGCCAAAATGGCAGATGCAATTTATTTAACGACTCCTCTCAATGATAATGATTTACAACAATTGAAAATTGGGGATAAAGTTTACATCTCGGGGACGATCTATACAGGTCGTGATGCAGCTCATAAAAGATTAGTTGATCTGGTGAAAGCCGGCAAGGAGTTACCTTTTGATATCGAAGGGCAGATCATTTATTATGTAGGACCGGCTCCGGCTCCTCCCGGCAAACCGATCGGTTCGGCAGGTCCCACCACCAGCTACAGAATGGACCCATATGCTCCTGTCTTGATGGATGTAGGTTTGAAGGGAATGATCGGCAAAGGACCGCGTAACCAGGCTGTGATCGAATCCATGAAAAAGAACAATGCTGTCTATTTTGCTGCCATCGGCGGCGCTGCAGTTGTGGTGGCGGAATCCATCAAAGAAGCAAAAGTGATAGCCTATGAAGATTTGGGAACGGAAGCGATTCGCGAACTCAAGGTGAAAAATTTTCCCTGCATCGTAGCTAACGATGTGTATGGGAACGACATTTACCAGGAAGGTGTGAAGAAGTATAAGAAGTGATAACGGTCATCCTGAGTATTCGGCAGCAGCCAGATGTATCGAAGGATAGCAAATGAGTAAAACTTATTGGGTATATATTCTGAAATGTTCTGATGGAAGTTATTATACCGGATCAACTTCCAATATTGAGACGAGAATTTCTCAGCATCAGCAGGGAGCGATTCCTGGATATACCCATAAAAAACGACCAGTGAAGTTAGTTTTTTCAGATTATTTTGAAGAAGTTTATGATGCGATTTCTGCTGAAAGGCAGATCAAGGGCTGGTCTCGAGCTAAGGAAGAAGCATTGATTAATGGTGATTTTGAATTGTTAAAAAAAGTTAGCGGAATGTAAGAATGATTCCCATTGCAAATTCTATGATCATGATGATAAAACCTGATGGTTCGACTCCGCTCACCATGACAGGTTTTGTAATGAATGTATTGATCAGAAGTCATCCTGAGCGTAGTCGAAGGATCATAAAAAATAAATTGTAAAAAAATAAAAGGAGAATCCCATGAAGAAGTTGAAAATCGATCTCACGAATTTAAACGAAGTATTCCCCGATGATTTCTCGCAGGAACAAATTGCCAAAGGCAAAACCTTGTTCCTGAAAAAAATGGCGGAAGACGCTCATGCATTTTACGGGGGAAAAATTCAGACCGTTCCCAAAGCAGGAGTTTTTGGTTTTAACTGGTTCAACATCTGGTACACGCCCGGTGTTTCCAAAATTTCCACTACAATTCGAGATGATAACGACACCAGTTTCGACCTGACAAACCGGGGAAACCTGGTAGCAGTAGTCAGTGATTCCACCCGTGTGCTGGGAGATGGAGACTGCACTCCTCCGGGCGGATTGGGTGTGATGGAAGGAAAAGCCTTCCTGATGAAATACCTCGGCGGCGTGGATGGCGTTGCCCTCTGCGTGGACAGCAAAGATGAAAACGGCAAGAACGATCCGCAGAAGATCATCGATTTTGTGAAAATGTGCCAACACAGTTTTGGAGCGATCAACCTGGAAGATATTTCCCAGCCGAATTGTTACAAAGTTTTGGATGTATTGCGGGAAGAATGTGATATTCCTGTGTGGCACGACGATGCTCAGGGAACTGCCTGCGTAACGTTGGCAGGACTTTTGAACGCCTTGAAATTAGCTAAGAAAAAAATCGGTGATGTGCGAATTGTGCATTTAGGCGCCGGAGCATCAAATACGACTATCGCCCGTTTGATCATCGCAGCAGGAGGAGATCCGAAAAAATTAGCACTTTTCGATTCTAAAGGCGGACTTACCACCGATCGAGAAGATATCAAAGCCGATAAAAGATTTTACCGAAAATGGGAATTATGCCAAATAACCAATCCTGATAAAATCAAAGAATTCTCGGAAGCTTGTAAAGGTGCGGATGTGATGATCACTCTTTCCAAACCGGGACCGGATACTGTAAAACCGGAATGGATCCGTTCCATGGCAGATAAAGCTATTGTCTTCAACTGCGCCAATCCAGTGCCGGAAATCTATCCTTATGCAGCCAAAGAAGCAGGCGCTTTCATTGTAGCTACAGGAAGAGGAGATTTTCCCAACCAGGTAAATAATTCGATCGGTTTCCCGGGAATTTTAAAAGGAGCACTGCTGGTTCGAGCTAGAAAAGTAACCGATAATATGGCAATTGCCGCTGCTCATTCATTGGCTGATTATGCCGAAAAGCGGGGGATCAATCCGGAGAATATCGTTCCAACCATGGATGAAGCCGGAGTATTTGCCATGGAAGCTGCCGACGTGGCTATGCAGGCGATCAAAGATGGAGTTGCACGAATTGAAATGACCTGGGATGAAGCTTTCCGGAAAGCTAAAAAAGATATCGATTATTCACGAAACATGACCAAATGTGTGATGGATAACGGCTTTATCGATGCGCCACCGGATGAGATGCTGCAAAATGCTATTCAATGGGCTGTGGATCAGGTGAAATAAAAGAAGAGTAATTCGAATAATTGGGGTGATAATCCGTAACTTACAAGTTTATGGATCACCCCTTTTTCATTCTGGGATAATTTAAATGGATTCTCATCAGGAAAGTCTGGTAAAGCTTTTTCCTTTGATTGAGCTTGAACAAAAGAATCAAATTCAGAGACTAATTTATGAAGTTGAGTAATATTGTTCGATCATTGATTTTCCTGAAAAAAAATTTCACATCAAATCCTTTAGAAGCTCCTTTGCTCCTTCCAAATTAAGTTCATCAACCTTGATCTCTGCTCCCAAAGACATGAATTCCAATGGATTATTATTGAAAACCAGAAAGTTGATTCCGGAATCTTCCAATACCGAAGTCGCAATTGCCAGCAATCCTGGATCAATGGTAATAAATACGGTAACGAATTTGGCGTTATTCCACTTTGGGAATTTCTTCAAGTACTTCAACAAGTTTTTCATCACATACAGGGCAAATGATCATGCCTTCCCGGAATTCTGATTTGCATTTGGGACAGAACGTAGTTTCACTTTTTTTATTATTAATTTCGCCATTTTTCAATTTTTTCTTCGCTGATTTCAGGACTTTCCAAATCCACTTCGAGGTAATCAAACAATGATAATTTGTCGTCGATCGGAACTTCATAAGTTAAAACCAGATCAAAATCATCCAGCATATTATCCCATAAGATCAGCATCAAACCTTCTTTTTCGAATGCATTACCGTTTTCAGAATTTGCCCTGATGTTCTCACTCGTAAAACTCAGGCTGGTTAGATGTTCGGTCGAAATTATCCTGATCGGACGATTCAGAATCTTGCCAAAACAATCTGACAGCAAGGTTGGAATATCTTTTTCTTTTGTCAGGAAATCTCCAACACTGGTTACAATTTCTCTGTCTCTGTAGATTTTTTCTTCCAGGCAAAGCCAGTTTTCAAAGCCGTATTTGTTATTGAAATAGGAATTTGTGACGACTTTGTTTCTAAGATCAATTGCTAAATCAACAATATTTGCTGTGCTGTCTGCGGCAGAAAGTTTGTATTCTTTGATGCGCAGATATTGACTTTCCGAATGAAAGCTTATATAGATTTCGGCATATTGTGTTCCGGCATTATCATTGAATGCAACTGGATTGGAAACAAGTAAATCTTTTGTTGGAAGATTAGTGTGAACATCTAACTCCTCTTTGGAAAGCTTCTCAGAATTTTTTTTTGTCAGTATTTTCAATTTATCAAAATGGATTTGTCCCGGATACAGATCACGGTTATTGGTAAGTTCCAGCTTGTTGTAATGTTTTGATACAATTTTTGAATAATCATATTCATTATAAAGATGGATGGCAAAATAAAACACTTTCTGATAGATACTATAGATGTAGAAATTTGGAGCATAAACTCCAACTTTTTGAGGATCGTATCTTAATTCTATTTCACGTCCTAAAACGTTTTTTATTTCCTGTTTAAATTCCTCGGAAGTTCGGGTTTGATGTTCAAACGGTAATCTCTGGTTTGCGTTTTTCTTTTGGAACTCATTAGCTATCGTCACATAAATTGGAACATCTACTTCATCCTGAAAAGGATACTGACCGCATTTGTTGTAATATTCATCCAACAGATCGCCGTAATAACGTAAATGCTGCAGCCGAATTTCATCGGCATTTTCCTGGTAGCCTTTTTCCATTGTGGCGCAGCTTGCCAAAAGCAATGCAAATAGAAACAAAATCAGATTTGCTTTCACTTATCACTCCTTTTGATTTTCGGATTTCCAGAACTTAGTTAAAGTTTCTATCGTTCATCCACTTCCAGTCTCTTCCCAAAGCTGATAACTTCATCATTCGTGAATCCGATGCTCTCGTAAAATTTGATCACTTTCTGGTTTGTAGCTCGCACCTGCAGATTGATCTTGTAACAGCCGGCATCTTTTAAAAGATGTTCCGCTTTCTCCATCATCTTTCAAATCACTCCCCGATTCCGATAATAAATCAGCAAAATTATAAAGTAAATTATTAGAGCAAACTGGCAGATAACTTTGATCGAGTAGTTAGTTGTGAGATACTTAAAAATCAATATTATAATCGGTAAAACAATCGCTCCAACCTTTTTCCAAAGCGGTTCTTTGGTGATGAAAACGAAAATAACCAGTGTAATAAACAGTACAATTGGCCACATAATCAACCAGTTCACAAACCACCTCCGGAATTAATCTATTTTTTCTACTAAAGAATTTAATTTTTATCCAGGTATTCCAGGTTCACCCAGCCCGACCATGATTCGTCGTTGGGAGTGATGGTGAAACGAGCCCAGCCGGTCTTTTCTTCTACCACGAACACGGTGATGCCCTGCATCAGTTTGCCGATGGGATCGATCTCGAAATGAGCCCCGGGGCCGGTACGGATATTTACTTCGTTGGAATTGCAGCTGGCTGAATAATCCACGATGGTAGATTGATAATTAGGATTGGCAGAAACATCGGTTTCCACCGGCAGTTTTTCTTCTTCTTTGGGTGGGACAGTTTTGGTTGTCACTTTTTTAGTTTCTTGTTTAGGAACTTCTTTTTTCACTGTATTGCCGGTTGTGGTCACGATCTTGTCATCAGGCGATTTTTTCACGATCCAGTAATCTTTCACGAAACTGACGTTTTTCTTCAGGATCTCTCCGAGATCTCTGGCGTCTGTTTGGGTGAAACTTTCGTTCAGGCGCAAACGGTAGAAGGTGGTTCCTTTCACAACTATAGAAAGAATTTTGGCTGAGTAGCCTTTGTTTTCCAAGTCTTTTTTGCGTTTTTCCACCGCATCCAGTTTCGTATTGGCCAGAAGTTGGATTTCATAGATTTTCTGTCCGGTGTCGATGGATTTAGTAGTTGTCTGTGTTTTCACCGGTTCGACTGTTTTAGAAATCTGCTGCTGGTTAGGAACGCTTTTGCCGTCTTTGATCTCATCCAGCCAATAGCCGCTTATCAGCGGTGAATCTTTGATTATTTTCTCACCCAGTGTAATGGCGTCCGATTTGGAATAAAGCGTTTTCAAACGCAGGCGGTAAACTACCTTGGTTCCTTCTGTTTTATTCACGATCTTGGTTTCGTATCCCAGGCGTGATAAAGCGCCTTTGGCATCTTCTATCTTGGCGTAATTGCTGCTGGCCATCAATTGAACTTCATACTGTGTTTCTCCGATTGGGGGCTTTTGGGTAACTTGCTCCTGAACAGTTTGCTGCTCTATCGGTTTTTCTTTGTTAGATTGCTCAATTTGCCTGGTTTCAGCCACATTGACAGGTCTTTCAGATTCGGAACCGACTTGATCGAGCCAGTAATTTTGAATGGAAGGAAATTTCCTTTTGATCTCTTCACCCAGGGCGATAGCTTCATTCTCGCCATATAAACCATCCAGACGCAAGCGATAAAGAATTTCTCCATCTTTCAGTGTTTTCATCACGTTGGTATCGTAACCCTGTTTTTCCAGTTTTTCTTTCTGATGTTCCACACTTGAGTAATTATTGCTGGCAAAAAGCTGCAGAGAATATATTTTCTGATCCAGTTCCGGAATGTTTTCCACCTGGGTCACAACTTCCGGATTCATGTCTTTCGTTGTATATTTATGCATTATGCTGGCAACAGTAAAACCAATGACAATTATAATGGCAACTATGGCAATGATTATAACAATTAATGCCGGAATGTTTCTCATATCCCTTCCTAAAAAAACCTTAACTCAGCAAACCACCGATCAAATTCCGCTAACACTATTACTGAACAATCTTAATAATTAATTCTACAAAGAAAAAAATCTAATGGTTTTATTTTTGGCAACAAAAATATTTAATGAATTCATTTTGGAACTCATTTTTTAATTTTATTGGGAGAAGTAATTTCAGATTATCATGGATAGATAGCAACCAGAGCCATTATTCCGAATCCCGCCAGCAAGAAGGAAAATTTGGAAATCATTTTTTTTCGATCTGAAAAATTCTTCATTCAAAATGTCGAGAATGGCGATATAAATGAAAGTTTCTGCTGCTAAAGCATCAAAAATCGCTTCGAATCTCTGCTCGGCATTTACTGAAAGCAGAACTGAAAAGATATAGCCCAGGATAATTTCCAAGGGAGTCATGAAGGAAAAAAAGCTGATCGTGGAAATGAATTTTTTCTTATCTATTTTGCTGCGCAATAAACTTACTCCCAGGGCAAAAGATGCTGTTCCTTTGTGAGCCAATACAGCCAACAGAATGATAGCTGCTTCCACCGATCTGTCTTCAATTCCCAAAGCAATACCGGCAATAATGGAATGAATGGAAAGCACAAACATGAGAACGAAAGGATAGAGCGTATGTTTGGAAACAGGAGACTCGATGAGTGCAGTATCATGAGAATGATGCAGTAAAACGCGTTCCAGAAAGAAAATCACCAGAAATCCCAGCACGCAGATCAAGGCAAACCAGGGATAATCGGAATCTCCCACGATGGACTGAAACCCGCTTTGAGCATCCGGCAGCATATGGATCAGCCCGGCTCCCAGGAATACACCTCCGGCGAAGGCATTTCCCAAAGAAAACAGCACGGCACTTTTATTGCTGGCAGGTAACCATTTAGAAAGAAACCCGCCGGCAATTCCCGTGAAGAAAATCACAACTACAGAAATTAGTTTTATTTATTCTACATTCATTTACGCACCTCAATCGGCTCTTTGTACTCAAACTGGTTCTCATAAAAAATCCTGGTATCAGCTTGATGTTTTATAAAATTTGAAAACTCTTAAACTTCCGTTTAACTCCTATAAACCTTTTTTACTGACCTACAAAAGCTGCTGATTTTGCCTTGAAGATGATCGAAGTAATTAATTCTGTCAGGAAAGCATAAATCACTCCCATAACGACTGTGGCGATCATGATGGTTGGATTATCCATGGTGGGAAACATCATGGGAATGCTGCCGATGAAACCTAAAACAATTCCATGCAGCCACCAGGTTATTTTCAAAGCGCTGATGCCGATCATGAAACCGGTGAGACCCCGGCTGAAGATAATGGTCAGCTTCAGTGCCAGATCGATCGGTTGATCAGGATTGGAACTGGCAAAGCTCATGCAGACAAACCCGAACACAAAACCACAGATCGTGGCAATGATCACTCTTTTTGCTTTCAACATCATATCCTCCTTTTTTTTGCCGTATAATTTCCAATACGGTTTTTTACATTTTATTTCTAATTTTTCAAACTTCATTTATGGTGAAACCTGCATCCCACCGTCCAAAGGCAGAGAAACTCCGGTGATGAAATCAGCAGCAGAACTGGCCAGGTAGAGGATCGTATCTGCTACGTCCTGCGGTTGGCCAAAACGATGCAGGGGAATGCGTGCTTCTTTGGCTTGTCTTTGTTCAACGCGATTAGGGTCTTTCCAGAATTCTTCACCCAATTTCGTGAGAATGATGGTTGGGCAAACAGTATTAACCTGAATGTTGTATTGTCCCCATTCCACCGCCATGGTTCTGGTCAGTTGATTCAAAGCGGCTTTGGATGCGGCATAACTTCCCAAACCCGGCGTGCCGAAGAAAGCTCCCATCGAAGAAACATTCACGATTTTACCGCTTTTGCGAGCTATCATCTGGGGTACTATTATTTGAGAAATGGCTACTGCAGCTTCCAGATTCACGGAAAATGTTTTATTCCAATGTTGTGGTTTGATTTCCAGGATCGGTGATTGAATGGCAATTCCGGCATTATTTACAAGGATGTCCCAATGATCGGAATAATACAGCGCTTTTTGGGCTGCGATCTGCGCTCCGTCCCAACTGGAAATATCCTGCTGAATGATCTGGCATTTTCTGCCTGTTTCCAGCACGGCATCCTGCACTTTCACCATGTCATCGTGATTCCGCCCGATGATACAAATATCGGCGCCTGCCTGGGCGAAGCTGATGGCTGTGACTGCTCCAATTCCTTTAGAGCCACCGCTGATCAGAACTTTTTTATCGGTAAAATCGAAATTGACCATGTACACTCCACTCAAATATTTTGATAAATTTGAATTTGTTTTCTATACATGTTAATGTCAAATAGTTTACTAATTTTTACTGAATCACTACATTTATTCTTCAGTTAGATTTCTACTGCTGGCTGTGTTACTTTCATTACCAAGATAACAGTTTAACCATTAATTTTTTAAAAATAGCATAATATAAAAACAAATAAATTGACTCTTTCTTTCTGAAAAGTAACTAAGTCATTCATAACTTAAAAGGGAGGTTGCATGCGTACAAAAAATGTTTTATTACTTTTTTTATTGGCAGGATTGCTCGTTTTCACTGCCTGTTCTGATAGTGATTCAACCGGTCCAACCAAAGTAGAAAAGATCGTCGATGCGATCGAGGAAGTCAGACTGGAGTTGGAAGCCACCCTGGGGCATGTTGTTCCCAGCATTAACATCTACATTCAATCTTCGGATGACACCTACTTTGCCAGCGCTGCTGCCACGGAAGATGATAAATTGACATCCGATACTTTTTTCCGTTTTGCCAGCAACACCAAGAATTTCACTTCCACAGCCATTTTGAATATGTATGAAGACGGCTGGCTGGATATTTATGATAATATCATCGATACGATCCCGGTTTTTGATATTCCCTACGTTCCCGATACGGCAGCCTGGGAAATTCCTTACAAAGATGAAATTACTATCGAGCAACTCCTTCAGCACAGCGCCGGCGTGTATGACGTGGATAATGATGTAGTGCCGAATTGCGGAGGTGTTCCGTTTGTGGAATTCATGTACACCCAGGATCCTGCTCATCAATTCACCTCGGAAGAATTGGTTGAACAGGTCACGATTAATAATCTTTCTTATTTCGCTCCAGGAACGGATTATCATTACAGCAATACCGGCTTCACGATTCTCAGTGAAATTATTGCCAGGGTTTATACAGCACGCATGGGTGTAGATAAAACTTATGCCGATTATCTGGAAGATTATATCGTCGGCAGCAGTTCGGCTGTTCCATTGAACATAAACTTCCCTTATCTGGCAGATGACACAGATCTTCCCTTCCCTCTTTCAACAGGAATTATTTATTATGAACCGGGAGTAGATCCGATAGTTTATGATGAGTCAAATATGAGTGCGCATGTGGCGGAAGGTAACGGCTATTCCAATTTCGAAGATATGAACCAATTCATCAGAACATTAATGTTAGGCCAGAATGTTTTACAACCGGAAACGATAGAATTAATGCAAACTGATGTTTCCGCTGCCAATGCCGGGTATGGTTTGGGTTGTATTCATGCCACTAATTTGGGTTATGGGCATAACGGATGTATTCGGGGTTATTTATCATTAATGGTTTATGATCCGGATTATGATGTTTCATTGATTGCACTTTTACCCATGGTCGATCAAACAACTTACGATAATTTCGTAACATCATTTTATGGAATGTATGAAGCCTCCTGGAAAGCCAGGGAAGTTCTGGGTTATCCCGGTACACCGGAAACAAGAATGAATCTCGATGAGTCGATGAAATATTAACGATATGTAGGTTGATGTTTATTATAAGAGTGATTCTTCGGAGTCACCCGTTTGTTTACAAGATTTCTGCTATTCTTTTGTTCGCCCTGTTAAGGGAGAAGAGCCAGAGGGTTAAAGAAGAAAACAGATATATGATATACCATAATTAATTTGGTCGTAGTTATTTTTCTTCCTTTCTATAATTATCCACCAGCACAAATTCAAACCAGAGTCGGAATTTCTCACCTTCAAATTCCACCTCAGGAGAGTCTTTCCATTTATTCCAGGTAATGTAGTCACCCATCTTCCAATTTTGGCCGATATAATTTCGATGCAGGATTTCTCGTCCTTCCTGATTATAATATTTTTCCATGTAACATCTGCCGTGAAAATCATCTGAACTATAACGTTCCCGCAGGGCGCTCTTTATGGTCTTATCACCGATGGTAAGGTCAACCAGATCGATAATCCCGGTTTCATTATCTTTGGAATTCTGATATTTTCCAGTGGATAATTTGCATTTCTGCGGAGAGAGCAGTTCGTCTTGATCAATATCGATTTTCAGATTCTGGGGAAAATTCATAATGCGGAAAGGCATGGAAATAACATTATCTTCCAGATGATAATAAAAATATTTTTCTGGGGCTTCTTGTTTGAGGATAGATTTATCCCGAACTTCCAAGACTTCCTTTTCCATGATTCTGGCTTTCCTGGTTACCTCAGAACTAAATTTATTGATAAATATCCTGCCGGGAAATTCGTAAGCTTCATAAACTTCCACATCACCTACGCCAGCCAGAGGTGAACCAAAATTTAAACCAAAGCCAAGCCGCTTAATAGATTTTTGTTCTTGTGGTTTCTCAATGATTCTAATTTTCGGTGCTGTTTTGGATGTTTCCATACCAAACTCCTTTTTCAGTTTTTTGCGGGCATCATGCAAACGGCGTTTAATTATACCTTCGGGAAGTTGCAGCAGTTTGCTGATATCCTTAACGGAATTATGGGTAAAATACTTCATTTGAATAACATTGCGCAGAGGATAGGAAAGTTGGTTGATTCCCTGAATCAGTTGTTCATATTCATCCATTGTCAGGTTTTCATCAGTATCGGAAGCAATATAAGGAATGTTGGCAGAATCAGGAAGATAACTCATTTTGTTTCTGCTTTTCAACCAGGCCATACATTTGTTTTTAATGATAGTCATTATCCAGCCTTCAACATTGTATGGTTCTGCCAAATCTGTGATATTCTTCAAAGCAGAAACCATTGTATCCTGCAAAATATCGGACTGATCATTGTAATCTGTGATGTATTTTCTAATCTGCTTTTGTAGAGTGGGAATTATCTGCAAACAGCGTTTTTCCAGTTTTTTCCTTAATTCAATATCCATCAACCCTCACACTCCGTTTACACCAATAACTATTAAATCTGAAAAGGTTCGGTTTTTTTTAAGCAAAAGGGGTGATTCGAGAATCACCACTAATAATTTATTCAAATCTACTTGGGTTTGGATTATACGAAAACCTTGCGAAGGTCTCAAAGCAAGAAGCCCGAAAACCATTCGCAAGGTTGCTATTTACTTTGCGCCTTGGCGCTCTTTCCGGTTAGAAAGTCGTTACATCCACGAAGTTGAAATCATCGATCAGCAGCGTCGGAACCTTGGCATAATATTCCTGCTGAACAGTTGGTCCCATAGATAGAATGCGTTTGGTGGCATCGTGCAGAATTTCGTTCCAGCGGAAATTGGTGACAGATTTTTGAATTTTGCCGTCTTCAAAATAAAGCACACCATCACGCGTTAATCCAGTCCATTCACCGGTTTTGCGATCGGTTGGACGGATATACCAGAAATTATTTACAATCACGCCGCGTTTTACTTTCTTCATCATTTCAGTTTCGGTTACATTTCCGCCATCAACAATGATATTATATGGCTGCAGCGCTTTCAGATTTTTCTGTTTGGCATAATATCTGTCGGCGCTCATGTTCTTGATCACGCCGTTCACAATCCAGTCGATATTTTCAGCTGGAATTCCACCATTCAGGAATTTGTTGGCTTCCAGATCGGGATCATCCAGACGGGAACGGAAAGTGAAATTTTTTCCAAAGAATTGCTTGCCGATCTGATCTGTGAAAGGTGTGTGCCCTTCGTCGGCAGTACGACGATCAAAAGTCCAGATGAGATAGAACAGCCAGTTCAAAACGGCAGCCGGGCGCAAGATTACAGGAATTTTTCCTTTCTCCAATTGCACTGGATTGTTCAAGCTGTCAAATTGGGAATTAAGTCGTTCGATCAATTTTGGCATATTGAATGTTGCATAATCTTTTACCGATTTTGAGACTTTGGTTTCCACACCTTCCCTTTTCATGGTCATGGAGTGAGAAAAACTGGTGGAATTGTCGAATCCTTCAAAACCGTTTTTGGTTGCCAGGAAAGTATTGTTAATATTTTTTTCGGAAATTCCGGAAAGCTTAGCATCTTTACTTTCAGCATTTTTTACGCAGGTCAGGATGTCATCAACGATTTTCTCAACCGAAAGATCAGCAGTATGTTTGGCATAATTATCTACTTCCGGCAGATCATGAGCAGGTTCGCTTGCTACAAATTCCGGATCGGGCTGATTCAGCTCTGCCATACTTTCTGCTGTTTGGATAAGATACTTCAGAGCATCTTCATCCAGGATATTGCCGGAAGCTTCTCCGGTTTTATTTTCGAAAGCTACATTCAAGTTCACATTCAGTTTATTGCCGGAAATATGCTGGGTGATGCCGTTTTGAGCGAAACGGGTCAGCAGTTCTTCCGAGCCGTTGATGCTGAAATTGAAGTCAGTTGCAGTGCAATTCTGGCGGATGAATTCGGCAGCTTTCTGCATTTCTTTGGTAGATATCATTGGGAACCTCCTACGCGGATATTACGGAAGCGAGCTAAAGCACCGCCATGCGTCATTCTGCCCCGTTGACCGGGTTGGCCTTTGCCGCAATTCGTTACTCCGAATGTTTTGAAGAAACGGTCATCACAAATTGCATCGACACTGTTCCAAAATTCAGGATTATTCGATTTGTATAAAATCTTTTTGAGCGGCCTGGTTTTCTTACCATTCTTAATTTCCCAGAACATATCTCCACCAAATTGGAAGTTCACACGATGCTGATCGATGGAGAATGAACCGCGTCCTTCGATGTAAACGCCATCCTCAGTATCAGCGATCAATTCCTGCGGTGTGAGCGGTTCTTTGCCAGGCTGAAGATAAAGATTAGGAATTCGATTGATTGGAAAATCAAAATAATTCGTAGCACGATTGCAGCCGCGACTCATTTCCAAACCAATCAGAGGAGCAGTAGCTCTGGTATTGCCATATTCATTCAAAATGCCATCCTTGATGATATACCATTTCTGGCTAGGAACGCCATCGTCGTCATAACCGGCAGTGGCGAGTCCGCCTTCCAAAATATTATTCGCCACAAAATTAACGATCTTGGCTCCATATTGATAATTACCCAGTTTTTCGGGAGTGGCAAAACTGATGCCGGCAAAATCTGCTTCCCAGCCCAGAACCCTGTCTAGTTCAGTTGGGTGTCCCACAGATTCGTGCATCGTGAGCGCCAGATGATTGGGATCGAGCAGAAGTGTTTTGCGCTCTTCCGCTCCCAGAGAACCGGCGTGTACTTTCATGATCGCTTCTTTCGCCACCTGCTCAGCTTTATCCAGCAGGTTTAAACTCTTCACCCATTCCCAGCCTTTGGCTTGTCCACCATGACTGAAAGTTCTGCTTTGACTGTCACCTTCTCCAACAGCAGTTGCCGTAATAGTTGGTTCAATGTAAACTGTTTGTATGTCTAATCTGCTTCCCAAAGTTGAAGCGAACAATTTTTCATCTTTCCGGCATTCCAACATGAAAACTGCCAACTTGATCTCTGCAAAATTGAGCATGGTTTTGTTCACTTCCAGCATCAGTTCCACTTTTTCGCTGAGTGGAACGTTAAACGGATCGAGGCAATACGGTGTTTTGTAGGAATCGATGTAACCTCTTTCATGCGCCAGAACCAGACCATTCCCATACTTCACACGTCCCGATTCTTTAGCAATTGCAAATGCTTTTTTCACGGTTTTGTTCACAGCATCTTCAGTAAATACATTGTTGTGTGCAAAACCCCAGGCACCGTCTTTGAAAACACGAATTCCGTAACCGTAGATCTCGTTGAGCGAAGTGTTCTTCAAGCTCAAATTGCGCAGGAAAATCATTTCGGTGCTCGATTTTTGAATGCGGATATCAGCGTAATCAGCTCCCAGCGATTTTGCCGTATCCATGGCCAGTGATAAAAAATCCACTTTGGTTCCTCCTATTTCATTTACATCTTATAATTCTAATATTATTTATTAATTGATTATCAATTAGGTTTAACCAAAAATGATATAAAATTATTGAATCGTCTTTTCTCTTATTATTTGAAATTAGTTTTGCGACATTTGTTTCGAAATTAAGTTTTAATAATTTATCATTTTCATTCCATTCGATTTGTTGTAATTTATCTTGAATCAACTCATCAATCCAAATGTTAACATGTTTAAACCAATACTGAAAATCTTTTTCTTGAATGTAACCTAATATTGCTGAATGAGATAATTCCTTACCATGGATTTCTTTCTTAAAACGTTCAATGCCACCGGATTTACCTGATGGAGAATATACATATTCTTTTTCTCTTCCAGATCCAGGAGTGGGAAGTCTTTTTGCTTCGATACAGAATATTGCTTTATCGTTACTATCAAGATAGAATGCCAAATCACATTGAGGACTTTTTATTTCCGGATAATCATTCACTATATATTCTTTTGTTAAATTGAAAGTAGAAAGTTCTTCTTTCAAAAAAGGATTTAAATACATTTCTATCTTCTGCGTAATTACAGGTTCATTAGAAATTCCTGAATACTTTTCTTGATAAAGATTAATGAAACCTACAAGATGTTTTTCAATAAAATCAACGATTGATACAACGTGGGCGGATAGTTCTAAACATTCAATTTTGCCAATATTGTAGTTTATGTTTGATGGAACCACTAATTAAAATCCTTGTTCGATAAAATCGGCGACTGTTTCATCTGCATCGCGAATAGCTATTGAACGAAGCCAGTATCGGAGTTGCTTAGGTTTGATTAGATAAATGATGTTTTTATCGTAAATACGTAAAATCCGATTTATTCTAAGAGTTGAGGATGTTTGGAGTTCTATTAAACTATCTAAATGTTCTTCCAATTGTTGCTTATTATTTTTAAATTCTTCTAAATTCTGTTTTGGCTTATCTCCAAAATAAAAGGGAAAGCAGATGAATGAATTAGTCTCAATCGGCTCTGCAGCTTTGAATTCTTTGTAAACAGAATTAAGAACTTTCAGATACATCACAGCAAAAGCTAATAGTTCTTTTGGTTTAGCAGGTTTCATAACTTTAGCTTTTTCACCTGTTCTTCGGAAATCAATCTGATAATCTAATACATCATCAATAAGGATTTGTTCAAAGGATGAAAGGTCTAATTCATCGAAATTATTCGGATAAGGTAGTGAAAATAAATCATCTTTATTAAAGGCAGTTGCACGACTTACCATGTATGTAGAACTGACTAATGCCATGAATCCCAAAAGAGATTTGTTATTACTTATGTAACTTTCAATATTAATCAATTCATTCTTTTGATCATTTTCAGCATGAATACCAATAATTCTGTGCTTAAATGTAACATAGTCACTTCTAATTTCAATTGGAATTGTGGTTTTGGTAATACATTTCTTTATTAATAAATGTGGAGGAGAATAAATGCGGCTATCTCTTGGCCTTAAAAAATATTCCGATTTCTGTATAATAACCTTACGATTATCAATGCCGTTTTCATTAAAAGCAAAAGTAGGAATGAATGGTTTATCTGATATGAAATTTGATTTTTTATATTTCTTTTCAAGCTCACTTAATCTATCTAAATCTTGAATTGATAACGAAGTTTTATTTTTAAGTTGTTTTAACTCACTAATTTCTTGCCTGTTGCCTATTATAAACCCTTCACTAACAATCCAGTTACTATCTTGGATTCTATTAGCTAAATATTGATCCAATGTTCGTATGTTTTGCAGTCTTTCAGATATAAACTTTAATCTTCCTCCACCAAGTAAATTTGATTTCCAAATCAACTTGTTCTTAAGAGCATCATTGTATGAAATTTTATGAAAATCATACTTATCTAATTCGAAGAACATGCGTTCTTTTGAACTTGAAGTGCGACGAATAATAATATGATGTATAGAGTGTTCAATCGATGTTTTATTCTCAATTATAAATGCAGTAGTTGCAACATTCGCTATTCCAAATAATGTTGATTCTAAAGGGGTAAAATCATAAATAATTGGTATATCGTATGTTTTGAATAAATATGATCTGAAATTAAAAGAACCAGAATTATATAAAGAAGGCCCTGCTGGTTGAATAAGGCAAGTTCTTCCATTTGTTTTACATAAATTAGGAACTGTTTCCAAAAATAATAGTGCAATTTGGTTATCCGGTAATTTACATCCACGGTTCAGTTGCTGTTTCAGCTCTACTTTTTCTGCATCAATTGTAGTTAAGTGAGAGTCAAAGGGTGGATTTCCAATAACAAGGTCAAAAGAGTTCATTAGTTCATTATATCTTTTTTCTTCATTGAGAATAACTGTGAAAAAGTCTTTTTCAAATAAGTTGCTTTCCGTCAAATCATCAAATTTTAAATTGCGAATTTTCTTGGGAGAAAGCTGATCACAAAGGGCAATTGTCAGACTGAAAGCAGCCAATTCAATAGATTCTCTCTGAATATCTATCCCGAAGATACTATTTCGTAAAATTTTCTGTAAAACCTCAATCGATAGATTTTTGTTCGGATTCTTCAATTTCCATGCCTGTACCAATCGTTTAAATGCTGCGACCAAAAACACTCCGGAACCACAGGATGGATCGATAACCTTGTAATCACCTTCATTATCGATCAAATCATTCAGCGGCATGCTTTGATCAATAAGAAAATCTACTAAGAAAGGTGGAGTATAAACTACTCCTGCTACTTTAGGCATGAATTCTTCGTAAATATTACTTATCAACTCGATGGGTAAATAATTAAAAGAGTAGAGTTCCCAAATATGTATTTGCTGGATTTCATCAACATTTCCATCGAAAACATCTGTAAAAGGAGACAGATCTTTGTCTCGCAGAATGCCTTTTTCAGTTTCTGATAAAGCAAAGATGTTACCATTGAAATCATCTTCTAATTTCTTGAAAAGCTTAAGAATGGCACCAGGTTTATTCAGGACGGAAATAAATGTGTCGTCAGCGCCGGATATTTCACTGAAGTAACCTTCTCTGAATACTCCTCCGGTCTCATCTCTCCGATCTTCCAGATATTTCACCAGAATTGAGCGGAGCAGCAGTTTCTGATAGAATGGCTTGGCATCTTGTGGAGGTAGTTGCTCATCTTTTTGGGCAATATCTTCCAGCATTTGTTTGATTTTATTCAGCAGGATTTCATAAGGACTGTTTTTAAAATTGAAATGCTCTTGATGAGGATTTTCATCCCAAAAACTTCCATTATCCAGTTTTTTAGCAGAGAACATCTTATTTTGAGCAAGTTTAGCAATTTCAATTTTATCTATTATAGAGATATGGTAATAATTATTTAGGTATTCAGGCTGTTCATAACCGCTTATTATTTTTACTTCAGTTTGAGTAAAAGCGTAAATTAATGCTATTTTACCCGTCAGCCAGATATTCTTAACCGTTTCTCCAAAACTTTCGGGAAGTGTTATTTCATCAGAAAAATCAAAGATATAAGCTTGAGCAAGTGGTGGTCTATTTTCTTGTGGAAATCGTCTGAAATAAATATATGCTACTTCAGGAAAGAGTTTCTTTGTTTCATACAGTGTTATTTTTATGTAGGGGTTTTCTACCTCATCCCCCATATTAAAGAGGTTTTGACCTTCAATAAAATCTAATTTCTTTAACTTCTCGGTTAATTTTTCTTTCATAATGACAACCAAATAAATTGATAATAAAATGTCAAATTCTTAAATAACTCAATATGAATTTAGAATAAAAATCCACTAAAACCTCCTTTGAATTTAATTGGAAATTCTGAAATGAGAAAAGTGAAATGGGATTATGTATGTCAAGAAAAGGATTCTAAACCACGAATTTGCACGAATTGACACGAAGAATAGCTCACAGATTTTCGGACTCGACTTAAAAATTCGGTCTCTTTCAATCTTTCTTACGAAGAGTTGAGTCGAGAACGACATTGAAAGATTGAAGATTGAAGATTGAAGATTGAAGATTGAAGATTGAAGATTGAAGATTGAAGATTGTGTTCGGACTCGACTTAAGAATTTGTTTTCTTCCTGTTTTTCTTCTCAAAGACTTGAGCTTTCCGCTATCAGCGAGCTGATAGTTCTATTAAGAAGAAACGGGCATATATATAATTGAATAGTATCTTTGACCAGATAGTCCTACTTTTCAAAGTAGTGGCTATCAAAATCAAAGGAGTAATGAAATGATAAGAAAAAGAGCAACTAAAACAGTTAAGAAAAATGCCAAAGTCGAT
>JAUSOT010000183.1 GCA_030656075.1 Candidatus Cloacimonadales bacterium | reverse complement strand
ATCGGGTAAATCTGAATTCCATCATAACCAAATATATAGAACAGGAATCTAATCACGGAGTATTGGCTCTCTTCGATTCCAGCAGCGAAGATTATCGTTTCACTTTCACAGCCAAGGATTCCCAGATTACCGAAAGTGGCTTTGAAACAAAATCTACAGATGCCAAACGCTTTACATACGTTTTCGGTTCCAACGAAACCTGCCGTACTGCTACTGCCAGATTCTATAATCTGGCAGAAAAGAAAGACAGTATCACAATTAACGATGTGGAAGATGCTTTCTCAGTGGAAAAGCTAAATAAAGAGTTCTTTGATGAATATAAAAAGCAATACGAAAAATTCGTCTGCTTCCTCACCGGGAAACGCTTCCTGAAAAAAGCCGGAAAATGGGAAGAGACGATAGAGCATGAACCGCATGAATATATGAATTCTATCTTCCAAAATAATGATAAAAAGGCGCGTGACTTCATTAAGAAATCTCTGGGTAGGATGGTCTTTCTTTACTTCCTGCAAAAGAAAGAATGGCTGGGCTGCCCGGTAAGTCGCAACGATTGGAAAAATGGTGATCTGAAATTTATGTAACACTACTTTGATAACTGCACGGATAAAGAGCATTTTCACAGCAAGTTTCTGGTTCCGCTCTACTTTGATTGTTTGAATAAAAAACGGGAAAACGATGTTTTCGGACCAACCAATTCCCGCATTCCTTATTTGAATGGTGGTCTGTTCGAAGAAGAAAAGCTCAAAATCAAAACGATCGATTTCCCGACTGAGTTTTGGGAAAGTCTGTTTGCCTTCTTTGCGGAATACAATTTCACGATTGATGAAAACGATCCATTTGAGCAGGAAGTGGGTATCGATCCTGAAATGCTGGGGCATATCTTTGAAAACCTGCTGGAAGACAACAAAGACAAAGGCGCTTTTTACACGCCCAAACCCATCGTTGAGTACATGTGCAAAGAATCGCTCATTCAATACTTGAAAACGCATCTCTTCCCGCAAAATTCCCCTCTTTCAGAGGGGTGGCAGACGAAGTCTGACGGGGTGTTAAATTCCCCTCTTTCAGAGGGGTGGCAGACGAAGTCTGACGGGGTGTTAAATTCTCCTGAACAGAATGATGGTTCTGATTCCAAAGAATTCGGGATATTCCAAAACTACAAACAACTTCCCTTCAATCCCCAACTAAAAGAACGAGCCAGAGAATTGCGCCAAGCCGGCAACCTGGCAGAAGTTCTATTTTGGAAACAGGTGAGAAATGGAAATTTTCTTTCACTTGATTTTCACAGGCAGAAAATTATCGGAAATTATATCGTAGATTTTTATTGTCCCGCCTTGCAGCTTGTGGTCGAGATCGACGGCAGTAGTCATAATGATAAGATAGAATATGATAAAGAAAGAGAAGATTCCCTAAAAGCTTTGGAACTTAATATTATCCATTTCAGTGACTTAGATGTTAAACAAAATCTAAACAGCGTGATGGAAAGGTTGAAAGAATATTGTGAGAAGTTAGTGAACACCCAAAATTCCCCTCTTTTAGAGGGGTACGGCTTTAGCCGGGGGGTGTTAGATTCCCCTCTAAATGACAGAAATGAAAACACCCCACCCGATAAATCGAGCACCCCTCTGAAAGAGGGGAATTT
>JAUSOT010000098.1 GCA_030656075.1 Candidatus Cloacimonadales bacterium | reverse complement strand
AAAGCTAAGCTCATTTAAGGTGTTGTCTTCTTTGATTTTATAAAACACATCACGTCTATTATTCCGAATAAAACAGATAGTACTTTTATCTTTTTCAGCGTCCATTCTGCCAACCCGGGAACGCAGGGGAAGTTTCTTTATCATGCGGAATTTCTCGGGATTTTGCTGTTTGAACTTTCTAAGTTCCATCAGGTAGGCTAACCGTTCATCACGTTCTTCTTCGATGTTTTCATCGAATAAACCAAATGTATCGACTATTTCATCAGGAGAATAGATCTGGCTGTCTTCACCCAGGGCGGAATGGAAAGCCTGTAATTTCATGATCGCTTTCTTTTCAAGTTCAATATCGTTATTAACCTGTGCAGTAGGATAGAAATTGAAAATGTAAATATGATCTGCTGTGCAACCAATTCGATTTATCCTTCCAATCCTCTGCATCAATCTGGTAGAATTCCAGGGTGTATCGTAGTTAACAACAATATTGGAACGATGCAGGTTGATACCTTCAGCCAGAACTTCAGTCGATATTACAATATCATAATCATCAATCTGTTCGGTAATCGGGATATTTGCATCGAAATTGGCTCTGATCTTTGGTTCCAATTCTTTTCTGTTTTTGGAAGTGACTGCTAATACATTTTTGTAATTGTTCAATGCCAGTTGCTGCTGTAGATATTGAATCGTTTCGGCAGACTCGGAGAACACAACTAATTTCTTTTGAACGTTAATATCGGGTTTTAAAAGTCTATTCTGCAATTCATCCAGGAATTTTTCTAATTTGGGATCATCATTTACTTTATCCCATCCTTCGACCAATTTTTTGAGTATTTTATCATCTTTGTATAAACCAACCGCAAAATCATCCAGAAAATCTTCCTGAGTGCAAATTTCTATAGTCGGATCAGTGATTTGACTTGCTAAAACCAGATCGAGAAGTTCATCTTCTCTTTCTTCCATAATATATTCTGTAACCGGCAGGTTTGGAGCAATGATTATCTTGCCACTTTCATACATTCTAATCATGGCTATGTTGGCATCATAGAAGCGATGCAAAGATTTTTTGAAAGCATGGAAACTACTATCTATTCTTTTCACCAACATTGTTTTCATGATCATAGCTAATTGAGTAGAGATAAGATCTGCAAATTGATATTTGAGCTTCTTTTCCTGCACCAGGTGTGAAATGGCTCGATAGCGATTGTATGTTAGCCCTTTAACAGGATCGGTAAGATATTTCATTGTTTTATCATACAATGATTCCAAGAGAAAATCTAATTGATAAAAGAGTTTTTCGGGTTTGTGTACTTTGGGAAATTTGATTTTTTGTTCAAGAATATCTTTCCAATATGCTTCGTTGTTTCTAAGGTCTGTTCTGGTGCGGCGAACCGTGAGAGGTAATATAACCTTTTCTCTGATTTCAGCATATATTTCAGCCACTTTCTGTTGAACAATGGCAATATCCGGTTCATGCTTTATTTTTTTGTAAGCTTCGATTTTCCTGGTGAAGAAGTGATTTAGGTTTGACATTTCCAAAGTTGAATCTCTGCCATCCTGAAAAAGGTAAACCTGATTCCGAATATCATCTGGACGATTGTTTAATGGAGTAGCAGAAACCAGGATAATTTTCTTTTGGGCTGTTGTGCCGTCAGGGAGTCTGTGTTTGGTTGGTGTTTTACAAAGAATCTGCAGGTTTGTATAAGCTTCAGCAGTATCATTTCTGAACTTGTGAGCTTCATCCACAATTATCAGGTCATATTTTTCAGGATTTTTAACTTTGTGAGTGCTGCCGTTGGTGATGATGTCGTAATTATCCATACCAAATTGCTCAAATGTATCATACCAGTTTTTCTTGATAGCGGGTGGTGTGATAATCAGAATCCAGGAACGATGTGAAGGAAAGCCATTGCTGAAGAAGAATTTTTTGGCAATAAGAGTAGCCACAACCGTTTTACCAAGACCTACAACATCTGCCAGGAAAAATCCATTATGTCTCATCAGTAAATCAAAACCCTGGCTCACAGCAT
Source organism: Candidatus Cloacimonadales bacterium (assembly GCA_030656075.1). Taxonomy (GTDB): domain Bacteria; phylum Cloacimonadota; class Cloacimonadia; order Cloacimonadales; family TCS61; genus B137-G9. The sequence continues at coordinate 7,533 of JAUSOT010000098.1, read as the reverse complement.
CGATTTGATAGGAAAGTCGTTTGAAACTTGTAGGAATATCGGTTATTGAATTAGGATCAAATTCTACACTTTTGCCAAAATACTCGATCAGAAATTTGATATAGATTTCAAATGGTGTCGGATCATTGTTCAGATATGTTTCCTTTTTCATTTTCTTGATTTCTGTGGGAAGTATAGGAATCGACTCTTTCCAGAGTTTTTCAAATTCTTCAGATGCAAAGATCACATCTTCGTAGTTGTTTAACAACACATTGAATTCGTAATTTGATTCATCAGTTGTTCCCAGTCCAGCATCGGTTAGATTTGATGAACCAGTTATTACGTGACCTGATTTGTGTTCATTATAATCTTCCGGTTTAAAGATATAGATCTTAGCATGCAGCTTACGGGTAGGATGTGCCCTCACTTCGATTTTTTTCGAAGCTATATCCTCTACAAATTGCAAAATTCCTGCTTCAATTTCTTTAGAATATGTACTGTCCTGAATGTCTGATTTTGTATCTGCCAAAAATTCATTTATCGTTTGTTGTTCATCAACTTGAAACAGCAATCCGCGTGCATGATATTTGGAGACTAGTTTATCAACATTGATGCCAACCATGATGCGAATATGCGGTACATCCTCCAAGAAAGGACGAATAGCAAAATATCCTGAGCTTCTGAAATAGCCTACTAAAGCATCAAAAAATCTGATGTCTGGGTTGTATTCAAAGATACCTTGAAATTTCTTGAGAAGAGTGTTTTGCTCATAATTCGTAAAAAATCGAGACGACATAATAACTCCATTTTGCGCAATTTATTCAATCATCAGAGTGATGATTTATTTTAGACACTAAAAACCGTGAAAAAATTTGATTATGCTACAATTCCCGTCAAGCAGAAAAAAAATCTCATCTCCAGACGGGAGTTTGCGGGACGAAGAACAGCGGACTTCCGAATGGACTGAACTATCCTTTGTTTCAAACATCCTCCCCTTCACATTGCCCATTCCTCATTTGTAAATCAGGATTGGAGCCAAAAGAGCGTCAATAAAATTAATAAAACAATAAAATGATTGACGCTCAATTGCCGGTCAATTTCCTAAAAACCAGAAAGTGGAGTAGTGAAACATAGCTTATGAAAAGTTATGAAAGCTTAATCGCACACTATGAGAAGAAAATGAAAGTGGGAAATGGAGATGGCATGAAAATTCTTTTGATCTATAATCCTTTTGCCGGACATGGCAGAGCAGGAAAAATGCTGCCACAGGTGGAAGAGGAATTTCAAAAATACAAGATAGATTTTGATCTGCATCTCACAGATTATCCCGAACACGGCATTGAAATCGTGAAGAATTTGCGCTTGAAAGATTATGACGGCATTGTGGCTGCGGGTGGAGATGGAACACTTTTTGAAGTGATCAATGGCTGCTTCCAAAATGGCAGCAAAAAGCTTATTCCTCTGGGAGTGCTTCCCGTGGGCACCGGCAATGCTTTCGCCCGTGATCTGGGATTGCATGTTTCCAAATGGCAGGAAGCGATCGAGATCATCAGCCGCCAGAAACCGCGTAAAGTGGATGTCGGTAAATTCAGCAGCCATGGACAAACATATTACTTTCTGAATATTCTTGGCTTAGGTTTTGTGGCAGATGTGACCAAAACTGCCAAAAAACTGAAAGCACTGGGAAATATTTCATACACTCTCGGTGTGTTGTACAGGATGCTTTTTTTGAAAACCTGCAAACTGAAAATCGAAATCGATGGGAAAATACTGGAACGTGATAACGTCTTTGCAGAAATATCCAATACAACCTACACGTCGAATTTCTATATGGCTCCCGCTGCCAAGATCGATGATGGTTTTCTGGATATCACTTTGTTAAATAAAATCAGCCGCATCGGTTTACTGAAAGCATTTCCGAAAGTTTTTACAGGTGAACATGTTCATTTGAAACAAGTCGATGTGATCAAGGGCAAAAAAATTAACATTTCGACTGACACACCAAAAGTACTTACTCCGGACGGCGAATTGATCGGCATCACTCCCGTCGAAATCGAATGTCTGCATCACGCGATAGAGGTTTTTTGGAAATGAAAACCATCCGATCGGCCTTTATCTGGTTTATTGGATTTCTATATTTTGGCTTAATGTGCCTTTTTGTCAGCCTTCTCACCTACTTTTTTTCACCTCGAAAACTCGATCCCCTGGTCTGCTTTTTATTTAGAATATTTCTGAAGATACTTTTTATTAAAGTAGAAGTGGAAGGAATAGAAAAAATAGATCGGAATAAAACTTATATTTTGATGTCAAATCATGTGAGTTTATTCGACGTGCCTTTGTTAAAGGGATACATACCTGTTTATTTCGTTGGCATCGAAGCAGAACATCAGTTCTCCTGGCCGCTTTATGGCTGGATGGTGAAAAGATTGAACACGATTCCTATCAACAGAGAAAGCGTTTTCTCATCTATTCGCAGTATTCATAAAGCCCAGAAAGTGCTTAAAGATGGAGTTTCGGTATGTATTCTGCCGGAAGGACATCGCACTTTGGATGGCGAACTTCGAACTTTCAAAAAACTTCCGTTTCATTTTTTGAAGGAAGCGAACGTGGATCTGGTTCCCATTGGATTATCGGGATTGTTTGCTCTCAAACCCAAAAAATCCTGGCATATCAAACCATCCACGATCAAGATCAAATTTGGTGAGGTGATTTCCAGAGAACATCTGGCAAAATTGACTATTGCTGAGATGAAAGAAGAAGCCTTCCAACAAATAAAATCTTTGATCGAATATCCTTAAGATTTTAAGAAAATGGTGAGCTTATGAATTCATTTATTCCGTACTTAATAATATCAGCGGCGATCCTGATCCAGTTCGCTGCGGCTGTTTATGCTCTATATCTGATCAAGATCACCAAACGCCGCCTGGGATGGATTTTGATCTCTACAGCCAATCTGATCATGGTGACCAGACGTATCTTTTCTTTGATTGCTTTTTACAGGATCGGCGCATTTTCAATTTTCAATGAACTATCCGGGTTGATCATCTCTATCTTTATGTTCATAGGAATGATTGCCATCAAAAATTATTTTTTCTCGATCCTGCAAGCTCATCGAGAGCTCTCGATCAATAAGCAGGAATTGCAGAAATCCCAGTTAGAACTGGAAAGGATCAATCAATCCAAAGACAAACTTTTCTCAGTGATTTCTCATGATTTGAAAAATCCTTTCAATACATTACTGAATTTTTCCGAGATTATCCTGAAGAATTATCAGAATCTTCCTGCAGAAAAGTTGCTGGATTTCCTGGATAGGATCAATAAATCTGCCAAACGTGGATATGCTCTTTTAGAAAACCTTTTGCATTGGTCTCAATTTCAAACCGGAACGATCACCATCCATCCTGAAAAATTTGAAATAAAAGCCAAAATTGCTGAAACCATCCTCATCTTTGGAGAAGTGGCTGCGGCTAAAAATATTAAAATCATCAATAATCTGAAAAAAGAATTTTTTGTTTTTGCCGATCAGCAAATGATCACAGCAGTGATCAGAAACCTTTTGTCAAATGCTCTAAAATTTACTGAAAATAATGGTGCTATTACGGTTTCAGCCACGGAACTGCCACAGCATTTGGAAATTAGCGTTTCGGATAGCGGAGTGGGAATAAACGATACAAATATGAAGAAATTATTTAATTTGAATACAAATTATTCTACAACCGGCACGGGAAATGAAAAAGGCTCGGGATTGGGTTTAATATTATGTCGTGATTTTGTGGAGAAAAATGGCGGAAAAATTCGGGTAGAAAGTGAAATTGGCCGTGGAACTAAATTCAGCTTCACAATTCCCAAACAAAATTTATGAGTTAATAAGCTTTTATTTTTTTTTAAGTTGACAATATAAAAAATATTTCGTTATTTTGGAATCGGATTTTGAGTGATAGAAGGGATTATAAAAAGAAGTATTAAGTGGATTTTTAAAAAAATTATAAGGAGCGCGTATGAACAAAAAATTGAAGATACTGTTTAAGGAACGTGGAAATGTAATTCACTCTGTAAGTGGTAATACAACAATTAAGAAAGCTGTTGATATTATGAATCAACATCGAATCGGAGCGTTGATGGTTATCAACTTCGAAGGTGAGATTGAAGGTATCTTCACAGAAAGAGATGTGATGAAAAAACTAGCCGATACTGATGAACTTGTCGGACATCTCAAAGTCAGAGATATTATGACAGTTAGAGAAGATATGATAATCAGCAACGGCAATGAGACAATGGAAGAAATCATGCAGCTCTTGGCTGAGAAAAAAATTCGACACATCCCCATCGTAAACGAAGATGGTGTTTTAGAAGGAATTATTTCAATCAGGGATATTATCCGCATTCTACTGAAAGACGCTAACCAAAAGGTAAGCCAACTAAACAATTACATCACCGGCAAATATCCTGCCTAACGATCCTGAAAGGAGGATTTATGAAAAAGAATGTTTTGGTTATCGATGATGAACAGGATGTTCACGTATTAATTGAGAATCTGCTCGACCAGAAAAAGTATAATGTGATCACAGCTATCGATGGTTTGGAAGGCTTTCAAACCGCATATACAATGACACCCGATCTCATTATTCTTGATGTTCAAATGCCTAAATTAGATGGTTTTGAAGTTTATAAAAAACTGCTGGAAGATCATCAAACAAGTAATATTCCTGTGATAATGCTGACTGGTATTGCCGACAAAAGAGGAATTCATTTCGACAATGAAGATATGAAACAATACTTCACTAAAGAACCTGCAGCTTATATCGAAAAACCCTTTGAACCGAAGAAATTTGTTGATCTTGTCGATAGTATTTTGAACTGAACAGTTTAGCGGATTCGGTTATGCTGAATCCGCTTTTTTTCTATAATTTATAAAAATCACTTTCCGAATATCATGGATTAACACCTCTGGTTTCAAATATATCATCCGGACGGAAATGGAAAGTCATCTCAAATCTCAAATCTCAAATCTCAAATCGTAAATCGGAAATTAGAAATCTATAACCCTAAAATGGTAAGTTCCAACAAAAAAAGGAGCCATCTTCACGAACAGCTCCTTTCAATATTTTTTCAATCTATTCTTAATATTCCGAGTAAAGAATATTAGCCCAATTTTCCCAGATTCCCTGGTTGCTGATACCTTCCCAATCGCCAATTGTGCCTACAGAAATGCCGTCACCGTTCGTATCACCGCCATGCTCATCATCGTACCAGGAAGTGAAGAAGACACCACTGGCATCATAATTTATCAGGTTGTTTCCTTCATAATCGATGGAGCCGCCGTCAAATTTGAGAATCACATCTTCTGCCAAAGTTAGAGAATTTCCAACATTGATATTGATTCCCTGATAAAGTGAAACAAAAGCCACGCCGTATTCGTTTTCAGCCCAAGTCACGTCCCCTTCGATCGAGCAGACTTCTCCCGGACTGTCGATAAAGATTCCGTTGTATGTATTAGCCTGAGTATAGTTGTTCGGATTACGGCACATATTAGTTTCATCGAGGCTGATGCTGCCGTTTATCTGGAGCGGTTTTTCATTGAAGTAGAATGTGTTTCCGGCAATCACAGTTCCCGAGCCGGCAGCACCGGCATCCAGAGTTGCGTTGTTTGTGCCGACATTATACTTGAAAAGGCAGAAATTAACGCTCACACCGGTATCGTTGTACAGGCAGAGAGTGTAATCATCATCGTATCCACCACCATAAAGAAATTTACAACTCGTGAAACTGGAGGTGTTATTCAATCCCCTTACTTTGATGTAAAACCAATCTCCGGCAACTGGAGAGGTTGCAATTCCGTCTTCATTTGTATCGCCGTCAACTGAATCATCCTTCAAGGAAGTGAAATATATCGGATTACTCTGAGTTCCATTTGCAGTGAGGACTCCATCTACTTCCCAGCGCACATCTTCGGCAAATTTAATGACAATTCCCTCCGAAAGAGTAACTGAATTTCCAGCCGGAATCTGATAGTCGCTTTCGGTAAAAACAAACGGTATATCTGCTTCGTCCCAAGTGATAATACCGTCTGTCATATAATTTCCCACCAGAATTCCGTCATAATCATTTCCCAGACCTCTATTGGAAGGATCAAAGAAACTGTTGCTGGCATCCAGATCGAAATTCATATTAATCTGCAACGGCCAGACATTATCGTAAAACAAGTTCTCCTGAACAACCGTGGCACTTCCAGCCAGGGCAGCGTTCAAAGCTCCGTCTTCTCCCAGATTATGGGCAAAAGTGCTGTTGGTGATACTTACCGTCGTTCCGGCATTCAAGCGGACAACCTGTTCATCGTTGCCTCCACCATAACGGAAACAGCAATAATCAAAATTGGAATCATTGCCTTCTCCGCGAATGACGATATCTTCCCAATCACCACGAGCAGGAACAGTCGCATTACCGTCACCGTTTGTATCTCCTCCGGCAACATCATCGTGCCAGGAAGTGAAGATTATCGGAAGTTGCACCGTTCCCACTGCTACCACTTCCCCACCTGTTTCCATCACTGTCCAGGCTGCGTTATCTTTAAATTTAATAACCGTGCCGGCCTGAATTGTGAGAGTAGCCGATATCTGGATCGGATTATTAATGTGATAGATATTGCCGTTCGTCCAGTTCACATTTCCGGCTATATTGCTGGAAATTTCGATGATGCTGATCGGATGGATTTGAATATTTAAGGTTACTGTTTCACCAGCAGCAACTTCCACGTTTGTTTCGAAGTAGGGAACAAAACCATTTCCGCTGAAGGTGAGAGTGTAAGTGCCTTTTTCAATCTCAAAACTGTAGTAACCGTTGCTGTTGGTTGTGGCCAGATCTGTTGTTCCATCATTGATGACAATACCTCCGACTAATTCACCGGTATTGAAATTCGTGACTATCCCTTCCACAATACCCGGGTCATTACTGGGTGTGTTGTTGGAATCACAACCAATTAATACCAAAACACTTAAAATTAAAACTGAAGTTAATATTTTAACCATGTGATTCATAATTTTCCTCCTTAAATTCTTCACTTTTCATTTAATCTTCTTCAAACAAACCGAAGTTGATTTTGACGACCGTCTTCGTCAAGCTATTTGATTTTCATCCTCATCTGTTTCCAGTGGTTTCCACAGGAATCTATCGAAATCGATACGGTCGATCAGGTCAAATTCGACGCCTTCTTCCTGGAGAAGTGATTTCTGCAATTCATAACCTCCACCGGTTGGTAATGAGATGAATCCCCGGCTGTTCACAACCCTGTGCCAGGGCAGATTTTCCTTTTCCCAGGACGATTTGAGTAACCTGACAACCAATTGTGCTCCCCGGTTATCACCTGCATAAGTCGCTATCTGACCATAAGTTCCGACCTTGCCGGCTGGAATTCTCTTCATAATCTCGATGGCACGTTTACTAAAAGATGAAAGCATTGTTTCCTCCCAAAAATTCCTTTTATTTGATGAGTGCTTTCACAGGTTCCAAACCGAAGGAAGTTCCTTCTTCGATCACTTTCAGAATAGTTCCACCGCC
>JAUSOT010000001.1 GCA_030656075.1 Candidatus Cloacimonadales bacterium | reverse complement strand
AAGAATACCGCCAAAGATGATGGTTTTGATGATGAACGAATTCCAACCAAACACAATGTGGAAATTAACCAGCGAAGCGATTGTGAGTATAACTAATCCAAAAAAGACGAGATAAATTGGATATTTGATTTTATACAAATACGCAGCAGAAAAATAATTGAAAATCACGAGGATGAAATAGGAAATGATGGATGCTATACCGGCACCGTAAATTCCATATTTAGGTAGCAGAACAAAATTCAGGATGATGTTTAAAAGCGATCCGATCAGCACAGCCAGCGTGATGTTTCCCGCTTTTTTCCGGGCGTAAAAATTGATATTAACAATGTTGAAAATCCCATACAAAAAGGAAGATATCACTCCGGCAAAAACGATTTTGTAGGAATTCAAATAATTGGCATTGATGATGAAACGGAAGATTTCCTGGGAATATAAAATGATGATCGTTCCGAAAATTGAGCCGAAAATTATGTAATATTTGAACATATTCCGGTTCGTTTCCTGGGCTTGTGGTTCTGCAGCGATCTTCATGGCATAAGGCAGATAAACCAGGCTGATCAGCGTGACCAGGAAATGCATGATCATACCGATGCGGTAACCGGCAGCGTAAATTCCTACATCGTATAAAGTGTTGGGGGAAAGATACGTGAGCATGTAGCGGTCGGAAGCCTGCAGGATAAGCATGGCGATCGTTCCCGGGATCATCACAATTCCAAATTTCAGCATGGAAGAAGCAATCTCGGGTGAGAAGTATTTCTTTTCGGTAATCTGCATCTTACGCAGCAGCTTGCCTATTTGGAGCATTCCTGCCAGAGAAGAGATCACCGATGCCACAGCCAGAAAAATGAAATAGTGAGCTATTGAAAATTGTTTATTCAGAGAAAAAAAGATTATCAGCAGCAGCACAACAACATTCTGTATGGCGCTGATGATGGCGTAATGCCGCGATTTTTCCATGATATTCAGCAGGCTGAGGCTGATGGAAAACAGCATATTAAAGAATAGAACGATTGCCAGATAGAAAAACATGTAGGCGTAACTTGTCGATCTGAGAACAAGTTGCGATAGTTCGAACCGGAAAATGACGATCAGGCAGGACATGATCAATCCGAAAATTGTTAGAATTATATAAATCGAAGTGATCAGTGAAAATTTATATTCGTTGGTTTTCACATCGTAAAAATGAGAGAATAAAGCTTGTTGAATTCCTAAAATATAGATGAGACTGGCTAAGGAAAAAAAGATCATCAAATTCGTATAAACCGCATATTCTTCCGGCAGCAGAAAATGCGTGAAAATAGGCAGCAGAATTATCAGCAGGACTTTATTGAAAAAGTTTCCCGCCGCGTAATCGATGGTTTTACTTAGATAACGATTCATCATTTTACAATATTTTTATACATTTGAACGGTTT
>JAUSOT010000163.1 GCA_030656075.1 Candidatus Cloacimonadales bacterium | reverse complement strand
CCTCTTGCGTAAGAGCCGAAAATTCCTAAAGTCATTATACCGTATTTATCTGTATTCACTTTTTTGAATTCTTTCAGTAAATACATGACATGTTCTTTTTTCATTTTACTTCCTACTTTTTGATTTATCTATTCTGCTTTTCACTTTGGTCTTTCATTCTTTATTCTTTCTACTTTTTTTCTGCTTTTTGCTCCCTCTCATAGATAGGAGAGGGTCGGGGTGAGGTTGATTTTCTGCTTTTCTCTTTGGTCTTTCATTCTTTATTCTTTCTACTTCTTTCTCTTCATCTCATCTCTCACCGCTCATTTCTGCTTTCTGCTTTCTGATTCTTGACCTGCCTGCCTAATGAAATCTCTTTTTTTTATTTCATCAAGGTGAAATGCGCAGCATATTTCACTGGGTTTTGCTTTCGTCTCATCTCTCACCGCTTGTTTCTGCTTTCTACTTCCTCTCCTCGATAGGACTTGTGCGCCTTTGGAGTAGAGGGCTGGTTTACCCCGTGAAATCTTCTTTTCCTTTATTTCATCGGGGGGTGAGGTTGATTTTCTACTTCTTCTCTCATATCATGCTGAGAGAATTGGAATTTCCCTTCAATATATCTTTTGCAATGATTTGAAAATCTTGCATGATTTCATCGATTGTAACAGGATTTTTCCATTTGATCAATTTTAATAATTTTGGATCGATTGTTTTAAATAATTTTGAGATATCGACAGGATTGACCCAGCTATCTTTCTTTATTGCTTGATCTATAAGATTTTTCCAGGAAAAGGGAAACGAATGAGCTATAAATACAATATCAACAAAGTCTTTGATCTCGAGCCGGGGCAAAGCGGATATTTTATTGGATAAGATGTTTTGAATGTTATCAATTTTTCCCAATTTTATATCTTGTACAAAGCCATTATAGTGATAATCAATATCATTAATAAAATCAAGTTTCAAATTTATTTTACTATCTTTTGTGGTAACGAACCTAACGAAATCATCAGCTTTAGTTATAATGCTGAAGTTAATGTTATTCAAAGACAATTTTGCTTCTATTTTGCCGATATACTCTCTAAATTTAGCATCAGCATTTACAAAAAAATCAAGATCGTCTGAATAACGATGCTGCAAAAATTTTCTACTTAGAACAGTTCCACCGGTCAGATAGAATTTTGTTTTACATGAATGAATGATTTGAATGATATCATCTTGAAAAGGATACAACTTATCTGTGTAGTAGTTCATTATTAATTCATCTCTCCATTTTCAAATAACATGCTTCTAGCGTATTTGAAGCGTTCCTGTAAACATTTTGATTTAATTTTATTAATCACCTCATCTGATAAAGCTGAATGTAATTGTTTTTCGTTTAATTGTTCCAAAATCTTATACCAGCTAAATGAAGACAATATCCTTGCATATAATGAAGTTGTTAATGGATTATTCAAATCATTATTATCCAAAAGAATCTGAATTTCAGATTGAGATATATTCATATCCCAAAATAAATTTTTAATTTTTGTATTCATCTTTTATTTTTCGTCTTTAATCTTTTGCCTTTAGTCTTTTTTCCTTCTTGACCTGCCTGCCCAATGAAATCTCTTTTTTTTTATTTCATCAGGGTGAAATCTTCTTTTCCTTTATTTCACCGGGTTTTCCTTTCGTCTTTCTGCTTTCTGCTTTTTCTCTTTATCTCATCTCTCACCGCTCACTTCTGCTTTCTGATTTTCCCGTCCCGGCGTAGCGTAGCGAAGACGGATGCTTTCTGCTCCCTCTCATAGATAGGAGAGGGACGGTTTACCCCGTGAAATCTTCTTTTCCTTTATTTCATCAGGGGGTGAGGTTGATTTTCTGCTTTTGCCTTTCTGCTTTCTGCTTTCTGCTTTCTGCTTTTTCTCTTCAACCGTGGCGAAGGTTTGCTATAAAGAATTTCTCCGCAGTAACCGTTCGCAAGGTTTGGTTTTTTTTCTTTTGTCTTTAGTCTTTTTTTTGAATCTCTTTCACTAACTCTTCCAGGAAAATTGGCGCTGTACCCATTTTTCCGACTTTGATACCGGCTGCAGAATTGGCCAGTTGAGCAGCTTGAGAAATTGACGCTCCGGAACTGATCGCTAAAGCCAAGGTTGCCACAACCGTATCACCCGCTCCGGAAACATCATAAATTTCTTTAGCCTGAGTGCTGATGTGAGAGAAGGATAAGTTTTGAGTTGTGAGTGTTGAGTTGGGAGTTGAATCTGAAAAAGCCTCTTTTTCCCTTACACCTTTTACCTTATCCCTTTTACCTTTTTCAAAGATATACATCCCTTCCGATCCTGCTGTGATGATCAGATTGGCTGAAAGATCATTTACTAATTTTTTTCCAACGGTCAGGAAATCTTCTTCCGATTCTATCGTGATACCGCTCATTTCCTGGGCTTCTTTTTTATTAGGAGTTACCAGGAAGGAATTATTATACCAATCTTTGTGTTTAGGCTTGGGATCGACGAGCAAAGGAATTGATTTTTCCGAACAGAATTTTTTCAATTCCACAACTAATTCTTTAGTAATCGTACCTTTGGCATAATCAGATAAAATAATAGCTGAAAGATTTTCTATTTCTTTCAGCCTGGTTAAAAATTCGCTTTCAAAATGTGACTCAATATAATGCGTATCTTCACGATCGATGCGGAGAAGCTGCTGATTCAGTCCGATAACTCTTGTTTTGAGTGTGGTATGTTTACTGCTATCAATCAGCACTCCACGGCAATCAATTTTTGATTCTTCCAATTTACCGATCAATTCATCTTTAAATTGATCAGGTCCGACAATTCCCAGCAAAAATGCTCTCCCACTCAGAGAAGCAACATTGGCAGCAACATTGGCAGCGCCACCAGGAACGAACGTTTCCCTTTGAACTGTGACGATTGGAACGGGAGCTTCAGGAGAAATTCGTTCAACTTTTCCATATATATACTTATCGAGGATCAGATCGCCGATCACGGCAATTTTCTGGTCAGAAAATTTAGAGAGAGTTTCCAGAAAATTGAGTTTTAAGTTTTGAGTTCTGAGTCGTGAGTTGTGAGTTTTGAGTTGTGAGTTTGTCATTAAGTTAAATTTTCCTGTGATGTTTTGACGATACTTGTTAGGATTTTGATGAGTTCTAAACTATCATTAGTTAATCTTTTATCATCAATTATATTGGTTGCAGATAGTAGCCTGAGCCAATAATTAGTCTCACGAGCTTCTTTGGCAGCAATGGACATTTTGGCTGTGAAGTCTTTCTTAGATTGTCCAGCAAGAGCTTCTTCTACATTCGCTCTTTACCTGGTGAAATAAGATTTGAGCCTTTTATGAATAAAAAGTCTACCATAATAGGTTTTCAGAAATTTTTCACGTTTCAAAGCGTCATCTTGCATGATACATACCTCATAATAAATCATTTTCAAAGGTCTTCTATTTTTGGTTGATTCGACTAACCCTTTATTATGTTGTTCAAATCTTAATTTTACATCCTTTGAATATCCAACATAAAATTTATTGTCTTTTAAACTAAGCAAAACATATGTGTAAAACATGTCATTTAAAATCATTTCACCAGGCAAGTGGAAGTACCTGATTTTATTAGTTGCCGAAATAATTCAAATTCGATGGTTTTGAAATTCTGTTCGCGACATAATTTTACTATTTCAACTGCAAACTCAAAACTTTTCTCAGCAATAATACTCTTCTTCATGGCATCCTCTCAGAAACACTTAAAACTAAAAACTCATCACTTATAACTTAACACTTGCTCCAGGCACAGCTTCGCCCCGTCACTTACAATGTAAGCTGGGCAAAATAGTCATAAAGAGCAAGAATTTTTTTACAGAATATAAGAAATTATTTAAGCAACATATATCTAAATTCTCAAATCAGAGTCAAATAAACAACATACTGTAAAATACTATTCCCTCTCCCTTTTACTTTTTCGTCTATTTTCGGGGTGACTTTTAAAACCATTTAGTTTCTGTGTCAATCCATTTATTCTATATTTTTTTATAATAAGATTATTAGCGGATTGAATCTGAAATTGCTAATAAAGCCGATCTATATTATTTTCTTCTATTTATCGAAGTTATGGTCATGCTGTTTATGCAGTAAAATAAATATCTATGGGTAGAAGAAACTTTGAACAAAGTCTGATTTGAATTTCATTTGACATCTGCCTGTATAAATAAAAAGCTAAACACAGAAAAATTAGGTTGGAAATAATGAAAAAAACGGTATCTGTATTTTGGGGGATTATTCTTTTTTATATTAGTTTGAACGGACAACAAACTGAAATTTTTGAAAATCGGACTTTCTTTCCAAAGCAACAAGCAAAATTGAGTTATTTTGAAAGAATCGGACGCGACGCATTCAGGGATATGACGCACACTTTCACAGACATGCCGGGCGTTTATAAGAATATGTTTGCTGTGCCATTTTCGAAAGTTAAACTAAAAAACACAGGAATACAAATCGGTGTGTTGGCTACGAGTTTCCTCTTCGATGAATCTTTCAATGATTTCTCACGCGATGATTGGGAACCATTTTGTGAAAAAGAAGTTCAACATATGAGATTGCCTTTGCCGATTTTAATTTTGGGAGGTAATGCAAAACCCGTATTTATAGCCGCTAATAGTTTTAACTATGATCACGTTTTTCTAATTTTTGCGGAATATGGTTACTTGTTTGGTTTGTTAACAAGTAACAACGATTTTCGGAATCTTTGTCATGAATTGCTTCAAGTTACAACATATTCATTCATCTTTGCGCAACCAGTTAAAGCTTTAATAGGAAGAGCAAGGCCTTCTAGAGAACGTAATGATTATGACGATCATACACCATGGGAATGGGGGAATTCTAATTTTCATCTGCAAAATGGAGGAGAATTTAATAGTTTCCCATCTTTTCATGCTACTTTTTATAATTCGTATTGTACGATAATAATGGATCATCTTGGATATCGCTGGGCAGGACCAATTTTGGGTTCATTTTTCTTTTTCCAAGAACCTGCTCATGATCACTGGATTTCTGATATCATAGCAGGGCAGATTTTTGGTTATTGGCTGGCTTCGAGCATTTTGGATAAAGACAAAATCAGCAAGAAATCTGACCAATTCCAAGCAAATACACAAATTCTGTTCGCACCCCATAATGGTGGAATTGCGGTAAATTTATCGTATTCGTTTTAAACTTATTGACATAAATTTTGCTTCTTCGGTTAGTGTTTTTTAGAAAAAATAATAAAAATAGAGTGTTCGGTCATCCTGAGAATTTCTTCCCGCTTTTCCATCGAAGGATCTCCGCTTTAATGAGATTCTTCGTTAGAGAGTTCTTCGAAGATTTCCTCAGAAAGACGGTTTCATTATCATTTTGCACAATCAATAAAAAAAATATCATAATATGGAGTTAGAAATGAGTAAAGTTCCTGAAAGAAAAAAAGACAGTCCGCTGCTGGTAGGATTGATCAATATGTTCTTTGAAATGATAAAACATTTCTTCAAAGATTTTGAAAATATGAAGAAAGTGAAAAAGATCGATTCGATGCAGGATAAATTTGCTTCCCTCGAGCATATGTTAGTTAGATTGGAAGATAAAATTCAAGAAAACAGGCATCAAATTGAAGATTTGAAGAATCGCATCCTGTGGGGAAATATCGTCATTATCGTTTTATTAGCGATTGTAATCTATCAAACGGTTAAATAATTTAAGTTATTTCAAAATAGGCAATCCGGTCTGAACCATCAAATTCAAACCGGATTTTTTTTACATTTTCAGGCAATAATCTTTCGGCAATTTCTGCCCATTCGATAATCGTAATTCTATTTTCAAAAAGATCGTGCAGTCCCAACTCCAGCAGTTCTTCCTCAGCATCGATGCGATAAAGATCAAGATGTGCGATAGGAAATTTTCCGGAATATTCATTCATCAAAACATAACTCGGGCTGCTTACATTTTCCGTTACTCCCAGATGCTTGCAAAGTCTTTGGGTGAAAAACGTTTTTCCGGCTCCAAGTTCACCATACAAAGCTATCACATCGCCAAGCTGCAAAGTTTCAGCAATTTTTTTTGCCAATCTATCCGTATCTTTTTTTGATTTTAGAATTACTTTTTCCCGCATAATTTACTCTGAAATTATTCAAAAAACTCATTTCCAATTTTACGGGCACGTTCAGGTTTATCCAGATCAATTCCGAGAGCAAGACCGATTTCAACCAGTAAATTCCAACCTGCGGCTAAGAAGACATGGCTGTTCATCTCACCAGCATCTGGTATTAGAATAGTTGGGAACGGTGTGTCTTTTACAGAAATGGCGACAACGGCGAGACCAACACCCTCAACCAGCACATTTTTGAATTTTTCAAACTCGGCTTCGATCGGGTCGATTACAAAGACTACATCTTCTTTCTGCATGACTTCTTCGATACCATGAACTGCATAAGTTCCTTCCAGAAAATCAGATTTTTTTCTGGTGATCTCATTGGTTTTCAAAGTCAATTCTTCGGCAACACCATCATTGTAACCAGCAAAATAAATCGTGGGAGCATTAATTGCTAATTCAATAATTTTAGGGTCGATTGACATCGTTAAGGCTTGTTCCATTTTTTCCGCCAATCCTGAAGATTTGATGGGATCAGCTTTCCGGCTGATATTCCAGAGAATCGATTCATAGAACAGAGCTTGTTCAACCACACTCTTCGTGGCAGCAACAGCTTGTTCCCAGCCACAGTTCAACACAAACGTTTCTTTGCATTCCTTCTCAAGCGGAGTAGCTTTATTTGCCGATAAAGCAAAACGATTATCATTGCCAATGGCAGCCAGCATTTTTGCCAGCAAAATGATCTCTTTGGTTTTCCCGGAATTTGAAGCGCAAAAAACAGCAAACTTGGATAGATCATAAAGAGCCGACTGCCTTGATCCGTCAGTTGTAAGGCAGATATCCAAGCCCATCGTCAGAGCTTTTCGGATAGCATTTTTAGCGGGAAATATTCTACTGGAACCTTCACCGGTAAGCAGCAACTTTCCTAATGAACTAATTTTGTGAGCAATTTTCTCTGTTTGTTTCGCATCGAACTTCTTCACAACCTCAACCGTATCCAGCATTTCTCGAACTAAGGCATACTTGGAATATTTTACTTCGTTAAGATTCATAACTCATCTCCTGTTTTAGTGTTTTTAAATTTCAATTTCTCTTTTTAAATTCTTCTACTATTTTTTTAAAATTTCCAGTTTCTTTTCTTACTTGCTGGACAAAACTGTTGTCTTCGATAGTGCCGATTGCAGCTGTCATTTCTTCCAAATTTCGATAAGTTGCCTGGCGGAAGGGATTATCAAAATCTTTTTTTCGGGAGATATAAACCTGTTCATTAATGTATTCCTGAATTTCTTCCGACTTATCTAAGGCAGCCAGCCAATCCTTCTTTTTCGGAATAGCTATTTCCAATATTTCACAAAAAACTGCATAAGCGTGTTTCTGTTTTTCCAACTGATAATCTTGCCATAATTCATCGTATCTATTATGTATATCATTCCAATTATTTAGTTTTCCTGAACCGATATCTCGTCGAAGCTGTTCAACTTCTTTTTTTGAAATAAGCTGTCCTCCCAGATTTTCCCAATGGGCTTCGCGTTCGTTGGTTAATGCATCTCTCAGTGCTGAAAATTTCGCTTTTGGTTTGCTTTTCAGATACTCTATCAGGTTTGTAACTGCATAAAAATGTAGCATCTCATTGTAAGCATGATACGCTTCATAGAATTTTAATATTACTACTTTGCGTAATGATTTTTCCAGATTTTCGCCTAAAACTTCCAAATCCTGCGTTTTATCTTGAGGTCCTAACAGAAGCTCTTTGCCAATTTTGCTGAGTTCATTATCATCTTTCTCGGCAAACGGATCACCTTTTTTACGAAGAGCAGCTTTGGCCGTCCAGATCTCTAACAATCTGCAAGCCGTAAATATTTCTTCAATCGTATCGGGAGCAAGATAATCAAACTCAATATTCTGGATTTTATGCTGGCGATTATCACGTTGATGAAACTTCCAGGAATTCCTGGCCAGGGCATACATGTTATACAACCACCAAAATGCCGGCAATATTTCCAACTGATTTTTAGATTCATTGTTGTTAATCAGGGAAAAAGGCAGTGTTATGTTAAGTTCGGCAGGATAAGCACCTTTTGCCAATAAAACAAAAGAAGTAAATCTACTGGAATGTTTGACGCTTGAACACAATCCCGGCCAGAATCCGCGTCCCGCCTGAATTTCATTATCATTAGCTCTGCTGTTATGATTGGAGCCTATTGTAGCGCCGGCCGCTAAATTGCTTTGTCCCAAAACAACTGAAGAGATGAGAAATGAATTATTATGATGCTGTTCATGAGCAGGAAAAATTAGATTATTCAATACTTCACAGCAGGAAATCGTGGAATTATCTCCCAAAAATGAGTTTATAAGCCGAGCTCCATATTTAAGGTTAGAATTTTCTCCCAGGATAAAACGAACCGCTTTACAGCCATAGAATATATGGCATCCATAACCAATAATTCCATTTACAAGTTCCACACCTTCACCAATTTGAGTTGAAAGTGAGGCGGAGGAATTAATCGTCAGATTCTTTAATTTGCTGGCTCCTTTAATATAACAATGAGAGCCTATTTTAACATCTTTGAGAACACGAGAGTTTTTAATGACGCTTTGCTCGCCGACCATTCCGTAGTAGCCGCGATGCGCATCGAAACTTTTTTGGGTGATCTCCTTTAATTTTTTTTGCAGCAAACTGTCTTCTCGATATTTTGCCCAGAGATAGGCATCAGCTGTAATCATTCCATCAAAAGCAAGAACTTTGCGGCTGCCTGTTTCATTCATGATATCCAGCCAAACACGCACATTTTCCGGTTCACCTTCTTTGATGATCCCATTACCAAATTTAGCGTGATTAGTGGTGTGCATTTCATCTATATTGGCCAGGATGCATCTATCACCAATTATGAAGTGAGCTAAATACTTAACATTGTGAATCGCAACATCATCGCCGATATCACAAGATATGATCAGGCTATTCGAGATTCCCACAGGCAGTTTCAACTCATGATATTCAAGAACTACAGCACGTATATTGCCAATTCTTACCAGGCCAAAAAATGTATTATTCTTCAGCTGTCGGGGTATAAATTGATTGGTTACCAGTATTTGATCCCAATTGTCAGCAACATTGTCATTTTTTACAAGCTCATCTATTTCATTAGAGTGCAAGTGACGCCATCTGTCTTTAGCCCATAAAGTCTGTTGATTGCGATAATAATATTCATCTTTATCTGGTTGCAGAAATTCGCTTGGAATAAAATTATTTCCAATACTGTCTATACTCTCGATTATAACATCTGTCATAAGCCCCTCCCCTCTTCATAAAACAAGAAAGGATTAATAATCTATTATGTCAATCCTGTTTTTTTTTGACATAGTTCCAGACATTCTGTCTCTATCTTACTTCTTTGTCCATCCAGTTTAGATTCAAGAGAATGTGTTCAGTTTTCTCGTTCCAATGCTCCGGCTGCGTGAAGGCGTTGCTTGATGCGAAGGCAGGCGTTGGAATGCAACTTTTTTCGCTCCTGCGGAAAAACCATTTACACATTCCCAACCTTCACTTCTCGTTCTCAAAGCCATCGACTTCTCGTTCCCAAAGCCCTCGACTTCTCGTTCCCAAAGTCCTCGACTTCTCGTTCCCAAAGTCCTCTTTGGGAATGATCATTTAGTCTAAATCTCTGTTTTGTAATAACTTCCGCTGCTTCTCATGCCTATGTAAGCGAAACCGGAGTTTCGTATCTCGCTATGTTACCAAACAGGGGTTTGGTAACAAGATTTTATTGTGTGAGTCTTTCTGAGATATTCGTACTACTTTTCCCTCGAAGAATCTCCATCATAATAAATCCTTTTTCGTTCCAATGCTCCGGCGTTGGAATGCAACTTCTCCGCTCCTGCGAAAAAACCATTTACACATTCCCAACCTTGACAGTGCTAATTGAAAGAATCGATGAAAGAAGCCTTGGCAAGGTTTCTCTTCGACTACTCTTTCGGTTTTAATACCGCCAGAGGCAAGATCATCTCTTCCATCGAAATACCGCCATGCTGGAACGTTCCGTTATACAATTTCATATATTGGTGGAAGGAATTCGGATAAACGAAATAATAATCATCCTTCGCCAACACATAATTTTCGATCATACTGCGGCTGGGCAAACCATATTCTTCCGGCTCTTTGATGTGCAAAGCATGTTTGTCATTGCTGGAAAGATTCCTGCCCTGTTTATAGCGAACTGTCGTCGTCGTTTCTTTATCTCCCACTAACTGGCTGGCGCGATTAACCCGAATCGAGCCGTGGTCGGTGGTGAGAACAACGGTCGCTCCCTGTTTCTTGATAAGTTTGAGAGCTTCATAAAAAGCGGAATGTAAAAACCAATGTCGGGTGAAAGCTCTTAAAGCTGATTCATCGGGAATGGTTTCTTTCAATATCTGGCTTTTGGAACGGTGGTGTGCCAGCAAATCCAGAAAATTATAAACCAGCACGATCAATTTATCATTATCCCAGGTTTCGATTTTTCGCAGAATGAAATTGCCTTCATCCATCGTGAAAACCTTCACATATTTACTCTGTTCAAGATCATAACCAAGATCTCTTACGTGAGCTTCCAGAAGCTGGTGCTCATTTCTGTTGCGGCTGTTATCCAGATCGGAAGAACCAACCCAATATTCGGGATAATCCCGGGCAATATCCACCGGTAAAAGACCGCTGAAAATCGAATTTCTGGAATACGGCGTAGCTGTTGGCAAAATGGAGAAATACAGACTCAGATCGACATCGAACATTTCTTTCAGGAAAGGCTCGATGGCAAAATATTGATCCAGTCTCATGCAGTCCAAAACAATGAAATACACCGGTTTTTTATCGTTCAATTTAGGGATAATGTATTCCGAAATCACATCGAACGACATATTTGGCCTTTCGTCGGATTTCAGCCATGATTTATAATTCTCTGACACATAATTGGAAAATTCCGAATTGCAATTCATCTTCTCCAGAAAATGAGTTTGGGAAAGAGCATTGTCATTGATTTCATCCAAAGTCAGATCCCAATTACAGATTTCCCGGTAAATATTCATCCACTCATCCCAATTGGGGGAAGCAAATAAATTCTGACTGAGTTCGGCTGAAAATTTGGTATATTCTTCACCGATTTTATTGCGGCGGATTTCATCTGCCTGGAAGATTTTCTTGATGGCTAGAATTATCTGATTCGGATTGACGGGTTTGATCAGGTAATCGGCGATCTGACCGGCGATGGCATCGTCCATCAGACCTTCTTCTTCGCTCTTGGTCACCATCACCACCGGAATGGCAGTATTTATTTTTCTGATCTCTCTCAGAGTCGTAAGTCCATCCATGCCAGGCATCATTTCGTCCAGAAGAATGAGGTCAAATTTCTCTTTTAATACCAGGTCGATAGCATCCGAACCGTTGGAAACAGTGCGTACATTATAACCGCGATCGTTCAAAAAAATTACGAACGGTTTGAGATGTTCAACTTCGTCATCGACCCACAAAATTCTTAGTTGCTGCATAATTCGCTCCTTTGATTTTTCTTGGAAAATATGAAAATCAATTTTAAGTCGCGATAATTCCTCCGATAATTTTAAACCCCTCTGCCTTCGGCATCTCCCCTTGACAGGGGAGTCATCTCGTTCCAATGCTCAGAGTTGGAACGCTCTTTCTCCGCTCTGCGGACTGAAATTAATTATTCTAAACACTCTGTCTTTCTGAGACAATCATTCATTAAATCTCACGAAGAATCTCGAACACATTATCAATAATTGCACCATGTTCGCGAAACGGAGTTTCGCATTCAATTGTGTTCCCAAATAAAATTTAGGAACAAGATAAAGATAAAAAATTTGGGAACAAGATATTCACTCCCCTCTCATGAGACAAAGAGAGGGGCTGGGGGTGAGTTTGATTTTAGCTACACTTCACCCGTTTCTTCAAACTTTCTCTGTTTGATGCGAATTTCGTTCCGAATCTCTTCCAAATCCGCA
Organism: Candidatus Cloacimonadales bacterium; assembly: GCA_030656075.1. Classification (GTDB taxonomy): domain Bacteria; phylum Cloacimonadota; class Cloacimonadia; order Cloacimonadales; family TCS61; genus B137-G9. The sequence continues at coordinate 11,401 of JAUSOT010000163.1, read as the reverse complement.
TCCTGAAAAAACAACGCCATTTTGAAATTCAGTTCCTTGCGGCTGCAATTAAAAAATGTAACCATCTTCTCCAGGAATTGATCTATATAGACATCTTTCAGATCTTTATCCTTCGCTTTGTTTCTATCTCGAATCTCTTTGATCTCTTCGCGTAATTCAGTCGTCGGAAGCTCTTCAGCTTTTTTTATCCAGTCTTCAGTTTCCTGATAACTGGTATCTTTCAGAAGCGGTTTGATCATATTCAATTTGTCCAAACCGATATTCTTCACCGACATCTCGTCCACATCCAATTCTTCAATGAAAAGCTCGTAAGTTCCGATCAGGCGATTGGCAAAAGTACCGCTCAAATTAAATTCTTTTTCCACGAATTCTTTAAAGTCTTTGAATCCTTTATATTTATAAAGTTTAGTTCTTTTGATCTCCGAAAGCAGCTGTCCCAGAGACACGAAATTATCTTCCAATGATTTCTTTAAATTATTAACAGCCAGAATTTTTTCATCGGCTGTCATCACGGTTGGGTTCGTAAAATCTTCCAATTTTTCCTCGATATTATCTTATTATTCAATTATATAAAATACTCATGTTATTCAACCCCTCTGTCCGTCGAATTTCGGACATCTCCCCTTTACAGGGGAGAAATATGGAGTTCTTTATTCTCCCCCTGTCAAGGGGGATACAGGGGGTTAAGAGAAATCTATTTTTCATTTTATTTTATCGGTTTGTAAATGTGCTCTTCGGCTGGGAATCTGCCTTTTTTCACATCATCATAAAATTCTTTTATACTTTGGGGAATGCTCTCAGAAAGCCTGGCATAGACTTTTAAAAACTTTGGCTCGATATCCGACATTCCCAGAATATCGTGATAAACCAGAACCTGGCCATCAGTGTATCTGCCGGCTCCGATGCCGATCGTTGGGATCGATAACGATTCCGTGATTTCCTTGCCAAGTTGTTCGGGAATGCCTTCTAAAACCAGCAAGAAAGCGCCGGCTTCCTGCACAGCCAGAGCCTGCTCTTTCAACAGATCAAAATCCGATTTCGTTTTACCCTGGATGGCATATCCACCCAGAGAATGGATGGATTGCGGGGTGAGTCCCAAATGAGCGATCACCGGGATTTCACAATCGCGGATTGCTTTGATCGCTTCAAGGCGGGAAGGTTTTCCGCCTTCCAGTTTCACAGCATTTGCTCCACCTTCCACGATGAAACGCGCGGCATTTTTCTTGGTTTCATCTATGTTCAGATGATAGGACATGAAAGGCATATCGCCTGCTATGAAAGAATTTGGAGCACCTCGGCGAGTTGCTCTGGTGTGATAAATCATATCGTCCATTGTAACTTGCAAAGTGTCATGATAACCCTGAACAACCATTCCCAGGCTGTCGCCCACCAGGATGATATCGATGCCTGCTGCTTCGGTGAATTTAGCGGATGGATAGTCGTAAGCTGTGAGCATGACGATTTTTTCGCCGCTTTCTTTCATCTTTTTAAAAGTTCGCACTGTATTCATCTTAATCTCCAAACCAAAAATTCCAAATGACTTATAACGCTACTTCATTTTTGATTACGAAGACAAACTTCGTAACAAGTTTTTTTTCCTCGTTCCAATGCTCCTGCGTTGGAATGCATTGTCTCCGCTCCTGCGGAAATAAAGGTAAATATCCAACCTTGAAAATGCTAAATGGAAGATCATTTTGAAAGAAGCCTTTTCATGGTTTTCATTTCATATACCGATCACGTTCACTATAAATGCAGCCGCAATATTGCTGTCGATACATTTCTTTTTGTTTGGAAAGCTCAATTCCTTCCTGCCAATATTCCCGGAAATCCTGATAATAAAATGGAACTCCATATTCTTTTCCGAGTGATTCACCGATTTCTTTGATCAATTCATGCTTCTGAAATTTACTGTATAAAAGTGTGGTTGTGAAGAAATCGAAATTGCCCTTTTTAGCAATGATTGCAGCATATTTCAATCGATCATAATAACACATGCGGCAACGGTCACTTTCGCGAAAAGCAGCTTGTCGCAGAAACTTTTCCAGTTCATATTCATCTTTGTAGATGATGAATATTTTCTCATTTTCAGCGAAAGTCTGCAGAGTTTCCAGCCTTCTCTGATATTCCTGGTAGGGATGAATATTAGGGTTGAACCAGAATCCGGTAATGTCAAATTCCTGCTCTTTCAAATGAAAATAAGGCGCCGCAAAACACGGCGCACAGCAGATGTGTACAAGTATCCTTTTCACCGCTACCTGACTGTATGAACCAGAAGTTTCTTCATTTATAAATCTTAAAATTCCTTCAATAAATTCGAAGCGATCACCGATCTTTGAATTTGATTTGTTCCTTCGTAAATTTGGGTGATCTTGGCATCGCGCATCATTTTTTCCACCGGATATTCCTTCATGTAACCATAGCCACCCAGAATTTGAACCGCATCGGTGGTGACTTTCATGGCCATATCGGAAGCAAACAGCTTGCACATGGCCGATTCTTTGGCATAGCGTTTGGCGCCGGAATCGATGAGACGAGCTGTGGCATAAACCAGAGCACGAGCTGCTTCGATCTGAGTTGCCATATCCGCCAGCATGAACTGTACAGCCTGATTGGCTGAAATCGGGCGACCGAATTGGTTGCGTTCTTTGGAATAACGGGCAGCTTCTTCATAAGCTCCCTGAGCAATTCCAATGGCTTGAGCAGCAACCATGGGGCGCGATTTATCAAGAGTTTTCATGGCGATCATGAAGCCATTCCCTTCCCTGCCCACCAGATTTTCTTTAGGGACTTTCACATTATCGAAGATCAACTCGCGAGTAGCTGAGCCGCGAATTCCCATTTTATCTTCTTTTTTGCCGAAAGAAAAACCTTCCCAACCTTTTTCCAAAATAAAACATGATGCTCCACGAGCTCCTTTAGATTTATCCGTAAGTGCAAAAACTGTATAAATTTCCGCTTCTCCCCCATTGGTGATCCACTGCTTTGTGCCGTTTAAAATATAATTTTCTCCATCCCAGACTGCTGTGGTTTCCACACCGCCGGCATCCGAACCGGCATTAGCTTCGGTTAAGGCAAAAGCAGCCAGTTTCTCGCCATTGGCAACGAGCGGGAGATATTTCTGTTTCTGTTCTTCACTGCCGGAAATCAGAATGGGATACATTCCCAAACCGGAACCGCCCAGAGAAAGTCCAATTCCGCCGCACACCCGGCTTAATTCTTCCGTGATGATCGCAATATCCATCACCTTGCCGCTGATGCCGCCATATTCTTCCGGAACCAAAACTGCAAAGAGATCGGTCTGTTTGAAAACTTCCACGATTTCCCAGGGAAATTTGTCTTCTTCATCATATTTTGCGCGTACCGGTTTGATCTTTTCTTCGGCAACTTTACGAGCCAAGTCTCTAATTTCTATCTGATCTTCTGTTAAAAAATAATCCATTAATCCTCCAAATATAATTTCACTTCTTTTCCTTAGTTTTTTACGTCAAGCAAAACAACTAACGGCTTATTTTTCCAACCGTTAACTGAACAGTGCTCATTTTTCCCAGATACACTATAAAGTCAATTGTTTATTGACAGCCAAATAAAGATACAAGATTAAGTAAACGTTGGGAAAAAAGTTATGAATAGACTGGAAGAAGATATAAAATTGCAGATCTGGCTGCAGCTCGAAGCTGATCAAAAGAGCTCCGTGGAAAAAGCTCAGGAAGAAAACACCAGGCGTTTACTGAATTTTCTCTACGGTCTGATCATCTGGCTGGTTTCTTTTTCGATTTTGTCATTTCTGCGGAAAAGCTTTCAAATCCTCTTTTACGTCACTTTGTTCGCTGTCGATCTGCTCATTAATTTCATTGGAAAATACTATAACTTCGTACCGGAACAACTGCTTAAAATCCGCCTGACAATTCTTTATGTATTGATCATTATTATTTTGATGATAATTGCGTGATTAGCAACCTGATCCACGTTATCAATCAATATATTGGCATAAGTTTTAACAATCTCAAATTGCCATTTATATTAGATTCTGATGAATTCAATGGGATAGAATTAGTATTTTTACCTGCACAAAAAATCGAGTTTTTCTAGTGTTTGAAGAAAGAATTAACCTTTAATTTGGTCCTGAATTGCAAGCGGAATCCAGGCACGAGATAATTCTCCAAACAGATTCTTTCCTTGTAATTTGAAAATATAGCTGGCAATTTGCAGGAATACATTTAGCGTTCTTGTCTCCAATTTTTCGCAAATAACTGATAGTCTATAAAATAATTCTTGACCGATTTTGCCCATTCCAAATTTTCAAACACGTGTTTTAAATTAGTGTTTGAAAGAGGATGAATTTACTTGATTTTAATGTAAATTGCCCCTCCCTAACCCTCCCCAAAGGAGAGGGAATAGATTTGAAAAAGTTTGCTTTTCCTCCTCCATTGGAGAAGGTGTCCCGCACCTAAATTTGATGAAGCAAATTTAGGTGCGGGACGGATGAGGCAAAAACAAAAAGGAGGAAAATATGAGCAGTGAAGAAGTGAAACAAAAGATCATTATCACAGCCATAGAATGCATCGAGCAGGAAGGCTTTCAGAATGTGACGATCCGCAAGATAGCTGAAGCTGCCGGCGTGAACGTGGCTGCGATCAACTATCATTTCGGTTCCAAAGAACAACTTCTGGAAATTGCGATGAACGCTACGCTGAATGAAAGTTACGTTAATAATATTAATGATTATGCAGAAATGTGGCAAAGCGATACCAGGAACGCTCTCAAAAGTTTTCTGGAAGACACGCTGGCAGGTGCGAGCAATTATCCCAATCTCACCAAGGCGCATTTATCAGATGCTTTCAACAAAAACGATCTCAACTCCAATTCAGTGCGACGCACAAATGACTTTTTATCAGAATTTCATGGTTTGATCAGCAATATCTTACGTTCAGAAAATGAATTGGAAAACAAAATGGAAGTTGTGCAATTATTCTCTGTCTTTCTGATGACCAGTATTTTGCCGGGATTGTTTGATCAGTTTCTGGGTGTGGAGCTGAAAACTCCTGAAAATCAAAAACGATTTATCGAAGTATTATTAAAAAATTATTTGAAGAATTATTCATAATGTATATGATTCGAATTTACTCCACTTTCCTACATGAAGAACCCTACATACTCCTTCTCCTCGATAGGAGAAGGCTGGTTTACCCCGTGAAATTCAGCTTGCTGAATATTTCACTGGGGGATGAGGTCGAAAACGTTTGGGAAGAGTATCATTGTTGTTGAATTAAATATTTTAATAAATAAAATAAAAAAGGAATAAAATGAAAAACAAAATTATTCTAATTCTGGGAATTCTAATTATTAGTTCCGTACTTTTATCTCAGGAAACTCAAACCGGTAACTTGATGGGAAGAGTGATCGATGCAGAAACCAGCTATCCGCTGGGCAATGTAACCATCATCGTGCAGGAACTGGAAAAGGGAGTTTATTCCAACGAAAAAGGGCAATATTCCATCACGAATCTGCCGGTGGGCAATTATTCAATTTCCTTTCAGATCATTGGAGCTCAACCGCAAGTAAAAACCGATGTGATCATTCGTTCCAACCGCACCACATTTGTGAATGGTGAATTGAAAAGAGCCGCAATTCAGATTGAAGGTGTTCAGGTGAAAACCGACTATTTTGCCGAAACTGAAGAGCAGACAACCAGCGTGATCAGCTTTTCCAACGAAGAGATCCGCCGTGCGCCCGGTTCAGCAGGAGATGTGAGCCGCATCATGATGTCGCTGCCCAGTGTGGCTAAAGTGAACGACCAGAGCAACAACCTGATCGTGCGGGGCGGCAATCCGATGGAGAATTCATTTTATATCGATAACATCGAAATTCCCAACATAAATCATTTTCCAAATCAGGGTTCTTCCGGTGGTCCGATCGGAATTTTGAATGTGGATTTCATCGATGATGTTACTTTCAATACCGGCGGTTTTTCCGCCATTTATGGTGATAAACTTTCTTCCATCATGGAAATCGATTTCCGCGATGGAGATCCCAATGAATTTGATGGACAGCTCGATTTCAGTTGGATCGGTTTCGGTGGTATTTTCGAAGGGCCAATTAATGAAAAAAGCTCTGCCATGCTGGCTGTGAAAAGAAGTTACCTGCAATATTTAATTGAAGCTATCGATATTGGTACATCTTCCGCCCCGGAATACGGTGATGTGCAGGGAAAATTCTCCTATGAATTCAACCCTTTTCAAAAGCTTTCCTTTCTGGCAATTTTTGCCGATGATCACAACTCTCCCGATCAGGAAAATGCGTCTGAAAATGCCATGTCACACTACGGCAATCAGGATCTATACCAGGGTACTTACGGTTTGAACTGGCGCGCAGTTTGGAATGAATCGACTTTTTCCAACACATCGCTTTCGCTTACTTCTTCCCAATACAAGGAAGATTTTTATGAAACTTTTAAAGAAAATACAACCGGCATTCCCGATATCAAGAATCGTTCAACCGAACAGGAATTGAAACTCAGGAATGTAAATTTCAAACGTCTTTCCGAAAAATTCAGCCTGGATTTTGGTTTTGATGCCAAATATTTGCAGCATGATTATGACAACTTTCTGGCGGAGACAACCAACGCTTTGGGCGATACGATTCCCGAACTTACCATGAAAGATAAGGTCAAAGCAGAAAAACTGGGCGGTTTCATCAGTTTGAATTATGAACCTACAATCTGGTTTTCTGCAACATTTGGTTTGAGAGCTGATTATTTTTCCATGAATGAAAACCTGACAATTTCACCGAGATTTTCCTGCCAATATAAGCTGAATAGTAAAACTTCTCTGAATGGATCGGTGGGAATTTTTCATCAGAATCTGCCGCTGTTACTGCTTTCACAAACTGAAGATAATAATGATTTGAAAGATCCCTATGCTACACATTATATTGTTGGAATCGAACATCTGCTGGCGGAAGATACACGCTTGGTTGTGGAAGCTTATCAAAAAGATTACAGCAATTTCCCGGTCGATCCGAACCAACCCGGCATTTTTGTGATCGATGATAATTTCTTTAATAATTACGAAAACCTGCAGGATAACGGCCAGGCACTCAGTCGTGGTGTGGAAGTGATCTTACAGAAAAAGTTAGCTGAGAGTATTTACGGTCTGGCCAGTGCCACTTATTTCCGCTCCCGCTACAAAAGTGATGATGGAATCTGGCGCGATAGAAGTTATGACAACCGCATGATTGTGAGCATTGAAGGTGGTTACAAACCAAATCCCGGACTGGAAATGAGCCTGCGCTGGATCTATGCCGGCGGTGTTCCCTATACTCCGCTCGATGTAGAACAATCAATTGTCAACCATCGGGCAGTTTACGATGAAACCAGAATCAATGCAGAACGTTATCCCGATTATCATTCCATGAACTTGCGGGTTGATAAGCGTTTCTTTTTCAGTAAAACGAACCTGGTGATCTATGTAAGCGTTTGGAACGTGTACAATCAAAAAAATATCGCTGAATATTTTTGGAATGCTGATGGAGATAATGGTGTTGGTACTCTAGAAAAAGTTTATCAATGGGGATTGCTGCCTGTTTTGGGTGTGGAGTGGGAGTTTTAGAAGATCTTTGCTGATTAGGAGCTTTGAAATGAAAATTCTGATAAATGAACTAACAGTAACAAGAAATTTCTTGCCTAAAATCTTCCTTAAAATCCCTTTGTAAATGTGATGAGGTTTAAATGTATAATAAAGAAGCTTTGCAAGAACTAAAATTAATACTGCAAAAAAAATACCCGGGTGGAATCAAGAAAATGATTCTTTTTGGTTCTCGAGCTGAAAATCGGGAAAAAGAATATTCAGACCATGATCTTCTACTGATCATCAATAAACCTTTCAATTCTGAATTTGAAGAAGAAGTACTGGGTATTACCTATGATATTATTCTGAAATATGATATTATGGCAGACCTTAAATTTGTCTTTACTGACGATCTTAATTCGATTGCAGGATCATTACCCTTTGTTCGATCAGCTCTTGAAAAGGGAATAGCAATATGAACCTGACTGAAAAAAATAAGCTGGATTTGATTGAACATAATATCAAGAAATCCCAGGAAGCCAATGAAGAGGTGAAGTTTCTGATTTCCAATGGATTTTATGCTCTTGCCTTAACAAGGACATATTACAGCATCTTCTATATGATTTCAGCTTTAGCCCTGCAATATGATTTTTCCACAGCAAATCATTCACAATTAATAGGTTGGTTCAATAAAACTTTTGTAAAAGATAATAAAGTCGCCAGTGAAATCGGCAAGAAAGTTTATTTGGCTTTTGAGCAGAGGACTAAAAGCGATTACAATGTTTTAGCTCAATTTACAAAAGAAGATGCGGAAAAAGGATTAGCTAATTTGAATTTTATTTTACCAGCTGTTCGGAATCTGATAAATTCAAGATAGGTTTTGTTAGAAGAGATTACGCTTATTCTTTGGCTTTAAAATAGAAATTCTACCTTCAAACCATTTATAAAAATTGTTTTTAAGGTAAATTTGTCAGTTATAATGGTTATTCAACAATCTAATTAGTCATTTGGTATTAACTTATAATAAGCCAATAGCTAAAAAAAATAACATAAAACAAAGGAGCAGCGGGATCACTCCCGCCGCTCAATATGTATCACCTCACCAAAAGGCGGAGTAAATTTATCCCTGTCTGTAACAACCCAAAGTGTCGGAAAATCTGGCACTTCCGGGAACGAACTACACCAACCATCAGTGAAGTAGATTGCGCAGGCTGGCATTATCTGCTCTTTATCTATGTACTCAAAACCCGGTTGAAAATCAGTACCGCCACCTCCCTTCGCATGAAGCTGGAAATCATAAATGTCGATAGTCTCGGTGTAGGCAACTTTAGTGTCCACGTAGATCACGTTGATTTCTGTCCCCGGATAGATTGACATGATCGATTGAAGTTCGGAGGCAAATGTATCCAGTTCCTTCTGTGCTATTGATCCGCTGGTGTCAATGATAACAGCGATGGTGCCAAGAGTGGGAACATTTAAAGCGGGAAGGTAAAGACCGGAGTAAAGGTAACGCTTATTGGGTTGTGTCCAGGTATAATCGTTCCTGGCATTCTCAGTGATGAATCTGGATAAGATTTCCCGCCAGGGAAGTTTTGGCTTCAGCACTTCCTGAATCATGCGATCCAGCCCTGCTGGAAGTTTTCCCTGGGCTTTGGCGACTGCTGCCGCTCCGGTTAAGGTTATCTTCCACTGCTGTTCCTGCTGCTGAGGTGTGGGAGAGTTTGGATCATTTTTGTCTGGTGTATAATCTTTCACATCACCGATCATCACTGTATTAGCTGGAAGTTCTAACTGCTTTGGAAGCTGGTTGTAGATAGTTTCTGCCTCCATACCCTTGTATTTGTCATCGAGCAGAGCACCTTCTGGTAAAGAAAAACCGGCTTCTTTCACTATCGGATTGATAGCATAGTCGCATGCAACATTCCATCTGAATTGATCTCTACTATTTCTTCGGAAGGGATGAAGCATTGCTATATGTAAAACTTCATGGCAGATGACACCTTTTATCTCGGCATTGGTTAGCTTATCTATAAACTCCGGATTGTAGCCCAACACCACTGAATCAGTGTATGCTGTAGGATGGTATTGATCTTCTTTCAGCTTCATATGAAGTGCTATGGACGCAAAGAAAGGGCTGGATAACACCAGCCCCGCGCGCGCTTTTGTAAGTTTCTTTTCTGTGTCAGTCATATTATCCTGCCTTTGCCAGTTTGGGTTTAGCTTGCTGTTTGGATTGCTTTCTGGCTTTGGTTTTCTTCACTTTATCGAAGATCGCTTTTGCTTTGCCATAGAGTTCAGTTTTTTCGTATTTTTCATAGATAAAACGATCATCCAGCATGGCAGTCAAAGCCTGTTCGGAGATGTCTTCGAAGTATTCCATAGCATAGGTGTAGATATTTGGAGAGTTACCATTCTGCAGCATTTTGAATTTTACTGTGTCTTCGATTTCCAAAAACTTCTCTTCGTCCGCGTAATCCCCGGCTACGACGATCCGATCTCCAGACCAACTACCGATGATGGGATGTTCCGAATGAAGATCACCACCACCGCGCCCGTTACCGTCTGCCAGCAGTATCGCCAGGGCAGTCAAAGTACCTTCGCTGCTGCAGCCGAATTCGAGTAACTTCGCACCCTCATTGAAAGTGTAGGTATCAAGATATTGCTGCTTGTCGATGTTCACGATTTTGTAATACTGTCCCATGCATCCCCCTTATGCTGCCATCTGGTAGTGCCGCATTTTGTTGAGGATCTTCTGAGCTTCAGAGGCTGTCTTGCTTCTAACTACATCGTTATCCCGCAAGGTTTGAGAGTCATTAGCAGTAAGTTTTGCTTTGATTTCATTAACCGCTACAGCAAGTACCGGATCATCAGTAATGTTAAGCTTTGGCAATAGATCGCAGAGATTCTCGATATTTTCTACAAGGCTGTTCTTAAACTTGTTCTCTGGATCAGAAAGACGCTCTGACATATGCGACACCACTTTGAAGAGTCTATCCCAGAGATCCTTCATTGCAGATTCTGTTGAGTTTTTAACCTGCTTTTCAAGAGATTCTCTGATACTATTAACTTCATCAGCAGTCAGGTTTACCCGGAAATCATCAGCTTCCGGAACCGGCAAGATCATATTCTTGATATCGAATTTCGCTTCCAGAGTGCAAACTTCCGGATAATCTTCTTCATCGAACATGCCGTTAAGCCTTTGTTTGGCTTCATCTTTCAGATCTGGATAAACTCTGATAAAATTGACCACTTCGCGTTCAAAGTCATCTTTAAAGCACTGGATTGATTTCACATAATTGAAGTAGTTGGCAGAGGGCAGAAGCCTTCCACCGTTATCAGACCAAGGCAGAGTATTCTCATAATGGAAGGTTCGAGCTGCTGAAATAATTTTCTGGATATTTGCCAGGTGTTCTTTGGCGATCAGAATTTTATTGTATCTGCCAGCATCATCGGCATGATACTGATCCTCGATCTCCTGAGAGATCTTTCGGTCATATTTTCTTGCTGTCCAGAAGCTGATATTGAGATAGACCAACATCGCTTTTTCATTTAGTGACATTTTTTCCTCCTATTTATCCCGGCATATCCGGCAACTGCCGGAGACGCCGGATTGTATTTACAGAATTACATCTGAGTGTTTTATAGCCCAGGCTGAAAATTCTTTTGTATCTGCCAAAGCTTTGTTGCGCTTGATGGCATCTTTTACTAACAGTACTTGGAACTCTGCTGGTAAGCGATCAGTGTATTTGATGATATTCGCGAAATTTTTCTTATTTGCTTTAAAGCTCAAAGCACCGCAAATGGCGAACAGCATCGAAGGTTCTCTGGGGACTTCT
>JAUSOT010000096.1 GCA_030656075.1 Candidatus Cloacimonadales bacterium | reverse complement strand
TTTAGAATTATCATCAAGAAAAGAAATATTTTGATTTTGAGAAAACCAAGATTTAATTTTTTGATTAAAGCTTCCTGCGAGGTTATTTGCTGTTTTACAAGTAGGCGTTTTATCTGTTCCTCTTGGTGAACCTCGTTTGTATAAAAGTTTAGATTTTAAATTTGAACTGTGTTCACGATAATCAACTTTACTGAAAACCCATTTCCAATCTTCATCTAATAAATCGCTTTTATCATCATTCTTTACTTTTTTGAATTCGATTAAAAGCAAATGTGGATAATTATTTTCATCATAAGAATCTTCCAACCAAATATCAAAACTTGAGATATTCGGGTTATTTGTTTTTTCATATTTCCCGAGTTCTGCAATCGCATTTATCACCTTTCACCTCCAAAATTCTTCTTTGCTGATGGCGACATAGGCTAAGTCGCATTCGTTCATTAATTATTTTTTGGGAGTTGCAGATTGAACAACTCCGAAACCTCTCGCGCTCTGCTTTCCTAATCCCATAAAATCCGGGATGTAGAAATTGGTCATAAAATCACCTGTGAAACAGAGCATTTTCTGGTTTTTAAAATTAACCTGTTTGGGTTTGAAATATCCTTCCACCTTCACTTTTTCGATGTCTTCTATCCAATAATTGAAACCTTTGGAGAGGGTTTTCAGATTTTCTCTGAGCAGATGCTTCAGGAAAATTTGCTGTTCAAATTTATCTTTTGAATTGAAATTTTGGTAGTTATCTTCATTAAGAGCCATCCAGGGAGAAGTGAACCTGTAATTAATGAAATCCTCGGCCATCCCGATTTGCATTGATTTCATAGATATTTCTTTTTCGTGAAGCTGATAAACTCTATTGTCGATAATAATATCTTCGAGAGAAAAAAATAGGCGTTTAAGGATTTCAATTCCATTTTCAATCCCAATCAAAGCGGGATGTTTATTGATGATCCGATATTGTATTTGGGGAAATTTATAGGAAAAGCTGCCATCCGGTAAGTGATTGTGGAACTCGAGATCATCAGGAAATTTATTCGAAAAGAATCCGCGCAGTTTGGGAATTTGAGAAGGAAATAATGTTACAGAATTAAAAACAATAACTAAAATCTTCGCTTCCATCATCACTCCTAACTGGAAAAATCAGAACAATGAGAAATTCTCTACGCAGGAATTATATGTCAAGAAAAAGACGATGTATCTAACAAAAAAATTAAGACACAGGCTCCGGCTTGTGTCTTTTTTATTAAATTAAAGATTTGAGATTACTTAATTATCATTTATAGATTGTGTTGATGTATTCAAAAAAATTGAAAAAAATATTTTTGTTTGACAAAAAATAGCTTAGCTTTTCCTTAGCACTCGTAGTGAGTGATTGCTAAAAAGTTAAAAATAATAGATAGGAGGCATAAGTATTATGGCAAAACAAATTAAATTTAGTCACGACTCAAGGACAATTCTCAAGATCGGCGTAGATAAGCTTGCCGACGCAGTTAAAGTAACCTTGGGACCCAGAGGAAGAAACGTAGTTTTAGATAAAAAATTTGGTTCTCCCACGATCACGAAGGACGGTGTAACCGTTGCCAAAGATATCGAACTGGAAGATCCATTTGAAAACATGGGCGCCCAATTGGTGAAAGAAGTCGCAGAAAAAACACATGATGTAGCCGGTGACGGCACCACCACCGCTACAATTTTAACCCAGGCTATTATCGATGAAGGCCTGAAGCACGTTACAGCCGGCGTAAATCCCATGTATCTGAAACGAGGTCTGGAAAAAGCTGCCGCTGTAGTTGTGGAAGAAATCAAAAATCTCAGCAAAGCGATTCCGGATGACAGTTTTGATGAAATCTCTCAAATCGCTTCTATCTCAGCCAATAATGATACCGAAATCGGCAACAGAATTGCTGAAGCAATGCAGATTGTTGGGAAAGACGGGATCATTAACGTCGAGGAAGCTAAATCGATTGAATCTTCCCTGGAAAAAGTTGAAGGAATGCAATTTGACCGCGGTTATCTTTCTCCTTATTTTGTAACGGATGCCGACAAAATGATCGCTGAATTTGAAGATCCTTACATCCTGCTTTTCGATAAAAAGATCAGCATCATGAAAGACCTGCTTCCGATTCTGCAGGAAGTAGCTCAAACCGGAAAAGCCCTGCTCATCATCTCCGAAGACATCGAAGGTGAAGCTCTCGCTACACTGGTTGTGAACAAACTACGCGGAACCTTGAACGTTGCCGCTGTGAAAGCTCCCGGTTTCGGCGACAGAAGAAAAGCCATGATGGAAGATATCGCAATTCTATCGGGTGGAATACTAATTTCGGAAGAAATGGGACGAAAATTAGAAAGCGCAACCCTGAACGATCTGGGAAGAGCTAAAAAAGTTATTATCGATAAAGAAAATACGACCATCCGCGAAGGCGCTGGAACTAAAGCCGACATAGCTGCGCGAGTTAAACAAATCGATAATCAGATCAAAGAAACGACTTCTGATTATGATAAAGAAAAACTTCAGGAAAGAAAAGCAAAACTTTCCAGCGGAGTTGCCGTAATCAAAATTGGCGCAGCCACAGAAACTGAAATGAAAGAGAAAAAAGCCCGCATCGATGATGCGCTTCATGCCACCAGAGCAGCTGTGGAAGAAGGAATCGTTACCGGTGGCGGGGTCACTCTCATTTATGCTTCCAGAGCTATTAACAAAATGAAGTTAACCAAACATGAAGAAAAAGTTGGCGCCGAAATATTGAAACAAGCTCTTACAAAACCGGCTTTCTGGATCGCTTCCAATGCCGGTGAAGAAGGTGCTATCATCGTTGAAAAGATCAAAAAATCGAAAGATATTCATTGGGGATTCAACGCAGCCGATGGTTGTTTCGAAGACCTGTTTAAGAATGGTATCATCGACCCTGCCAAAGTTGTGAGAAGCGCCCTGCAGAATGCAATCAGTATTGCGGGACTTTTCCTGACAACTGAATGTATTGTTACTGATATTCCCGAAGCAACTCCTAGTATGCCTGCAATGCCAGGTGGCGGCGGAATGTCGGGAATGTATTAAAAAAATACATCTGATAAATTCAAAGAGCTTTCCTGCAAGTTAGGAAAGCTCTTTTTTATTGCTGATCAGATTGGCTCATAACTTGCATAATCACCTTGTATGTGAAAGATTAGGAGAGATTTTTTACTGGTGAATCAAGAATATTTAACCGTGCGAAGCACTTTCAAAAAAGCCTTGACACCAGAAACACCAATTTTTTTCATACGTGGCAAGTGCCGAAGTGGTGAAATAGGTAGACGCAGTGGACTCAAAATCCTCCGAGCATTTGCTCGTGCCGGTTCGAGTCCGGCCTTCGGCACCATTTAGTGAATTCTGGAGGGAATATAAAAATTTGTTAGAGCAACAATCGTATTGCTTAATTTCAATTTTCATTAAATTGTATTACTGGAGGAAAAATGAGATATAGAATCTTGTTAATCATAGCTGCTGCTCTGATTTTTATACCCGTTACCATACACGCAATTTCAGAGGGAGCAGTCATATATTTACTGATCGAACCCGGATCCAGGGCCAACGCAATGGCACAGGCTTATGTCGCTCAGGCCGATGATGCTTTTGCCGGATATTGGAATCCAGGCGCCATGGCATTCAACAGGAAAAATCAATTTGCTACTCAATATTGTAACTGGCTGGGTGAAGTCTTCAACGATATTTATTTCTTTCATTTAGCTGGAAACACCTATATGGAAGATGTGGGAAACCTCGGAATTAATGCTACTTATATGGCTTATGGAACCCAGGAAAGAACCGACGGTGAAACTGGCGAAGTTTTAGGTGAATTCAGCAGCTACGACGTTTCGATGGCTTTTTCTTATGGTTATCAATCAAGTCCGAAAACCGGATTGGGAATTACCTTTAAGTTCATTTACAGTGACCTTGCTCCGGAAGGAACCGGTGATACGGAAGCCGATGTAAACGGTCAGGGAATTGCTTATGCTTTTGATCTTGGCGTGAAACACAAAGGCGTTGATTTTGGTCAGATCATGGTTTCTCCTTATAATGGAATTCTCTGTCTCTATAACGGTTTTGCCGATTTGGTCGGATCAGGAAAAGCTAATTATTCAGGTTTCAGCCTTCCCGTCGATAAACTTGATTTCGGCTTGAACTTTCAAAACATTGGACCTAATATCACCTACATCAACCAATCCCAGGCAGATCCACTGCCGATGAACTGGCGCATGGGATTTTCTTATCGCTTTCTCGAATCGAAGTATAACCGCTTCACCGTCAATGCCGATATGAATAAATTGCTGGCAAATGGTGATCCGCTCTATGAAAGAATTTTCACCGCCTGGACAGACGATTTCAACATGCAAACCAACGACGCCGGTGAAAAAATCAATGATTTTGCTTCCATCAATAATTTCGTGAACTCCATTGAAGTGCAGGAAGTTATCTGGGGCATCGGCATGGAATATGTTTATCTTGATCTACTCTCCCTGCGTGGCGGTTATTTTTCCGATAGAATGGGTGATATCGAAGGCTTCTCTTTTGGTTTCGGAGTGCATTACCTGATAAATAAATCTTATCTTGCCGGCGTGGATTATGCCTTCCAGCCCGGTGGGGAATTACAACAATATAATCAAACCCTTTCCCTTAAATTAGAATTCTAAACAAAGCTTATGAAAAGACTCATACTATCGTTCTTGATAGTATTGGGTATGCTTATACCCAGACTATCATTTGCTGAGAAATTGCATCTTGAGAAAACCCGGATAAACCGAAAACAGGAAAAGAAAATACATCCGATTGAGCATCTTCTTTCGGGAACGGGAAAGCTGGATAGAACAAGCAGGGAAGCAAACAAGCTGCTCGTTTTGCTGGTAGATTTTCAAGAAGACAATGATCCGCAAACTACCGGCACCGGTAAATTTATTCAATATCCTGGTGATTATCCGTTCACCTTTGGCAGACCACCCCACGATCTTCTCTTTTTTGGAGATCAATTGGAAGCATTACGGCAATATTATATTGCTGTCAGTTATGGTTCATTCAATGTGGATTCCGATATTTATCCGCAAGCACCGATTACGCAATTTGACGCCTATACTTTGCCGCATGAAATGAGCTACTACAATCCACCCGGAGCTTCCAGCGAATTGATGGTTTCCCGTTTTGAAGAATATTTTCAGGACGCATTTATCACTGCCGATCCGGATACTTTAATCAATTTCAGTTTGTATGACCACTTTATGATCATTCATGCCGGCTCGGACTGGCAGCATGATGTAAATGGAGATTCACCCGCCGACATTCCCTCTTTTTTCATTAAAGTAGGAACCGGAAAAGAAGTTTACGTTGATGACGGGATTATGATCGATCATGCCTGCAATGTGCCGGAGACTATTACGCAGGATATTGAGATCGATGAAGAAAACGGTGAAACATATATTTTCAATTACGGTTTCATCAATGCAGTGATGGTGCATGAATTTGGTCACTCTCTCGGTTTTGCAGACCTTTATAATACGATGAATTATTCACCACAGGTTGGTTATTACGATATTATGGACAGCGGAGGTGCACCGCTGATTGGAGCTTCCGATGGTGACCTGACATATTATCTGGAGGGAGTGTATCCGGCATTGCCGGGTTCTTGGTCCCGCATTATTGCTTTTGAAGATGATTTTAGAGCGCGCGGTATTTTAAAAGATATCACCGAATTTGATCTGTCAAAATCGATCACAGTTTTACCTTCCAGCAAGCCATTTGATGCAAATGCTTTAAATGATTCGACTGCCTATATTGTCAAAGTTCCATTAAATGACACCGAATATCTCCTCATCGAAAACCGTCAGATCGATCCCGATGGCGATGGAGGAAATGTGGTGATGACTTCCAATGACGGTCGGGTGATACTTTATCCGACTTATCCTGATCCGAATCCCAGTTCCGAAAATAATTATGAATACGATTTCCTGTTGCCCGGATTTGATCACTACGATGCCATCCTTGATAAATATTTCTATTTCGGCGGTGGACTTCTCGTCTGGCACATAGACAATGCAATCTTGGAAGAAAACGATAATTATATCAATAACACAGTGAATATAAGGCATTCCCATCGAGCAGTGAAAATAGTCGAAGCAGATAACATCGACGACATTGGCAATCCATATTCCATGTTTTGGCAGGGAACGGCCTACGAACCATTTTTTAAATACATGCCAATTATCGATGAAGCTGGCTCGTTTCAAGGCTGGGATGATGAATACATCCTGAATTCCAGCGGTGATTTGGAATTTATCGGCATGCTTTTCAGCGATGAACTTTCTTCAATCTCCTCACCAGCTCTGAACACCAACGACGGTGATCCGTCCATCTTTTCGATCTACGATATCAGCAGTTATTCTGTCGATCTGTTCCAGAAAAGAGCAATGTCCTTCCATTTTGGAGTGCGTTCTTTTGATGTGACCGAAAAAATCGCCGAATTCGATTCCCTGAAAGCTATCGGTCAGATAGGAACTTCCCTGGGATTTCCCACCTTCCCCATTCTGACGGAAAATGAGATAAATTTCTATTCTCTCATCGCCGATAACTGGGCAAATAATTTCGGAGCGAGTCTAAATTATAGTGGTAATTCTGATTTCCCAATTATTCCAATTGATTCCAATCTGGATGGAGAATCGGAATATTTAATTTCAGATCAAAATGAATCTACATCTTTCACGATCGACACAATATCCATTTCCCAGTTCGGATCAAATTTATCTGATGCACCCATTTTTATCGAAAACTGGGTTAGTCCAACTCTGGTTATTCCCACTGATGAATCACTTCATTTCATCCCTCAGAATCAACAAACTGACATTCATGGCGCTGTTTGTTCTTACGACGGCGTAAATCTCATCGCAGCAACAGCAGGAAAAATCTATCTGATTCCTGATATTTCCCTCTCCGGAGCTTCTATTCAAGAAATCGAAATCGAAAATTATTCTCCCGTCTATCGCCCCGTCAGCTTTGTGGATGAAGCGGATTATGCCAATAATGCCACTTTTATGCAAAATAAGGACGGAGATATTTATAAAATCCAAAATGGCGTAGCCAATGAGATTTTCCGGCTTTCACCCTACACTTCCGCTCAGCCTTCTCAACTGGCTCTGGGCGATATTTTCGATGATGGAAATGTGTATCTTGCTTTCGGTGCAGGTGATAGAGTATTTGCCATAACTTTAGATGGTACTTTGGCTTCCGGCTTTCCCGGCTATCTGGAAAATCGCAGTATCAAAGCTTTTGCTTATCCGCGCATCATCGCCTTTCCGGATGAAACCGTGATCGTCCTGGAAGAAGCCCACAATGGTTTTGTGGCGGTGAATACAAATGCCAAACAAAGCTTGAAATATTCATTTTACTGGGCTCGCAACGATGTTTCCGATCAATATTACTGGGATGATGACAAAGAATATTTGTATTATATTTATGCCGATAACCAGCATAATCTTTTTTCCAGCTACTCTGTAGATATTGTGCAAAATCCTCTTATCTGGAATGGTTTTCGAAACCAGAAATATTCCATCTATAACGGTTCCATTTCACCCGCAGCAGGAAGTGACGGCAGTTTCTCAGCTTATGCTTTTCCCAATCCTGCCGGTACCGGTGAAGTAAGATTCAAAGTGCTGAATGCAGACTCTGATATCAAACTCAAGATCTTCGATATTGCCGGCAATCTTTTGCACGATCGTGAGGTGAACCGGGTAGAAACGAACGCCCAGGATATCCGCTGGAATACGAGTAAAATAGCCCCCGGCGTATATTTCGCCGTTATCAAAAGCGGCGGTAAAACAAAAAAAGTTCCTTTTGCAGTTGTAAACTAAGGAGTGAAAAATGTTTAAAAAAATCATTTTGATCGTACTAATGTTAAATCTAATTGTTGTAATCTTTGCCCAGGAAAAAACCGGAATCACTTATGATCAGAAATCCGTTAAAAAAGCCATGCTGCTTTCTTCGCTTTTTCCTGGTGCCGGCCAGTTTTATGCCGATAAATCCAGTTTTACGACCTATATTTTTCCAGTTCTGGAAGTAGGTTTATGGATCGGTTATATCCATTACTACAACAAAGGTCTGCAAACAGAAAAGGATTACCAGAATTATGCGGATGAGTATTATAACCGGGCTTACCAGGAATATGCTCAAAATACAATTATTGAGGATGATGATCCGGAGCATTTCGATAATGGATTTTATGATAGTCATTTCCGGCTGGATGATACAAATACCCAGCATTTCTATGAAGATATCGGTAAATACCCCAAATATATTTTTGGCTGGATCGACTGGTTCAATATTTATGCCATTGATGACATCGGCAATTACACCACTCCAAACTGGCATTGGGTTGAAGATTCACTCGGCGTGAGCAAGGTTTATGGATTAACAGGCCCAGCCAATTCTGATTCCTTGTATTATAATGATATGACAAGTAGCCTCTATGATGCAAAGGACGGCATGTACAGCGGATATCGCCAGATTTATATCGATATGAGACAGTCAGCGGAAGGATATTATGACAAAGGCAGATTTTACAGCTTCGGCATCATTGCCAATCATATTCTGGCAGCCTTGGATGCTGTTCGTTTAACGAAGCATTATAACAGGCAATACGCTGAAAATCACCTGCAATTCAAAGTTGGCCCGATTCTGGTCAATAATCAGCTTTCGGCAGCATTCTTTGTTTCCAAAAGGTTCTGATATAATGACAGCCAGGACTGAGAAAACATACTGGAGCATGATTGAAATGACACTAACCCCCTGTGTCCCCCTATTTAGGGGGAGAATAAGGAATCCTAATTTCTCCCCTGTTAAGGGGAGAGGTTCTGCACTTATTTTTCGAAAATTAGTGCAGAACAGAGGGGTTAATAAGAAAAATAGGAATTTAATCACATGAAAAGAAGTTTTCTGATAATTGTTTTGCTGTTAATGTTGATGGATCTTTCTGCCCAGCAGAAATCCGTCCGCAAAGCGATCGTTTTTTCTGCCCTGGTTCCGGGATTAGGAGAAATCTACACTCAGAACTATAATAAAGCTGCTGTTTTCCTCACCATTGAGGCTGCCACAATTTTCACTTACTTCCGTTTGAAAAATGAAAGACAATGGGCTTTGAATTCTTACAAGCAGTTCGCCTATTCAATCGCGGGAACTCCCAAAGACAGCAAAGACTGGTATTATCAGATTCTGCAGGACTATCGCAGCAGCGCTTTGTATAATGAAAGCATTATTCGGGATGCCAGGAATTATTACCTTATCTACAAAAACGACCCGGTTGCTTATGAGGATTATCTGAACAATTACCTCGTCCCGGAGGATAAAGCCTGGGATTGGGAAACTGAGAAAAACTGGTTTAAATTCCGCTCATTAAGGCGTGATAAACAGGACATGGAAATTTATATGAAATTTGCTTTTGCGGCAGTCATAGTCAATCGCTTTGTCAGCCTGGTCGATGCTGCTATTTCAGCCAAAAGATTTAATAATGAAAATAAAAAATTAGGACAACTGAGCGTAACCCCTGATTTTACGAAAGGTGGTTTTTTCCTCAATTATGAGTATAAATTCTAACTGACCGGAGAGGAAGCATTTTGAAAAAAATATCAACTAAAATCATTCTAACAGTAATTATGATAATGTTTTTATCATCATTTCTGTTTTCGCAGCAAATCAATCCCGGAAAACAATTTTTAAAATCTGCCCTGATCCCCGGCTGGGGTGAACTTTCCATGCAGAAAAATTCCGGTTATGTTTTCCTGGCAGCGGAATTTATGATGTGGAGCACCACGTTCTACTTCAAGGAAGAAACCAAACTGAAAGATAAAGCTTCGATCAATTATGCCATCAAATATGCGCACATCGATCCGCAAGGCGATTACAACGAAGATTATTATTATCACCTTTCCAAATACGTCAATTACGGTTATGAAACAGGTGGATATAATGCGCATATTGTGGAAACTGCCATGGCAAAATATCCTGATGATCAGGCGGCCCAATCCGCTTATATCCAGGCAAATTCCTACTCCGAAAATTTCTACTGGAATTGGGATGATAAAAACCGAAAACACGATTATGCCATCATGCGGAAACGCATCACGGAATATAGCAATTATATCAGTGGTATCTCCGGTATTATCATTGCCAACCATCTTGTCAGCGCGATCAATTCTCTGCTGCTGACCAACAAAATTAACCGCCTGGAAATGGGAATGGAACTTAATTCGGAAATGAATCCGACTTTAACTTTATCATATAAATTTTAAAATATAAATTTGGAGGATCAACATGGCTGTTGTTATCACAGGTAAGAATTTAAAAATCGAAGACGTCTATAATGTAGCGGTTCGCAATGAAAATGTAGAACTTCATCCTGATGCTTTGGAAAGGCTGAAAGTTTGCCGCACCTTCATCGAGAAGAAAATCGTGGAAGGCGAGATCATGTATGGCGTGAATACCGGGATCGGTGAATTCTCGGAAGTGGTTTTGAATGATGAACAGATCAAACAATTTCAAAAATACCTGATCTACAATCATTCCGCCGGGATTGGAAAGCCATGTCCCATCGAACATGTTCGCGCTGCCATGTTGGGAAGGATCAATGTTCATGCCAACGGATATTCCGGCTGTCGTCCGATCATCACACAAACATACGTGGAAATGCTGAATAAAGGCGTAACTCCTGTCGTTTGCGAAAAA
This sequence comes from Candidatus Cloacimonadales bacterium, assembly GCA_030656075.1. Taxonomy (GTDB): domain Bacteria; phylum Cloacimonadota; class Cloacimonadia; order Cloacimonadales; family TCS61; genus B137-G9. The sequence goes on along the minus strand of JAUSOT010000096.1, from coordinate 31,578 downwards.
GGCAGCGTGGGAGCCAGCGGCGACCTTGCTCCCATGAGTCAGATCGCCTTGCTTTTGATGGGCGAAGGCGAAGCATTTTATGAAGGAGAAAAACTACCCGGCAAAGTTGCCATGGATAAAGCCGGAATCGAAATTCCCGGTTTGAAAGCCAGAGACGGCCTGGCAGCTATCAACGGCAGCAACCTCCTCACAGCTATGTCTGCTCTTATAATATACGAAACCGAAAGATTCTTTAAACAAGCAGAGATCGCTGCATCCATGACTCTGGAAGCTTTGATGGCAAACTTGAAACCTTACGATGCGAGACTGCATCAACTGCGAGGATTCCAGGGAGCAATTACATCTGCTGAAAACATCAAACACATGATCGATGATTCCGACCTGCTGAAAGGAATGAAAGTAAAAGTTCAGGATGCCTACAGCATGCGCTCCACACCTCAGGTTCTGGGCGCTGCCAGAGATCAGTTGCGCTGGACTCGCAGCCAGATTGAGATCGAATTGAACGGCGTAGGTGATAATCCTATCTTCCTGCCCGAAGACGGAGTTGTGCTCACCGGAGCCAATTTTCAGGGCTCTCCCGTGTCCGTTCCCATGGATATGCTGGGTGCTTGCATCACAATGGTTTGCGTTATTTCGGAAAGACGCTTGAACCGTCTGCTGAATCCCGCTCTAAGCGTCGGATTACCTGCCTTCCTCACCAAAGGCGCCGGCATGTTTTCCGGTCACATGCTCAGTCAATACACAGCCGACATGATGATCGTGGAGCAGAGAATTCTTTCCAATCCGGCCAGTTGTCAGTCTATTCCCGCTGCCGCCGACCAGGAAGATTTTGTGAGTATGGGCATGAACACCGCTCTCAAAACCCGCCAGATATTGGATAACGCTTACGGAATTCTGGGAATCGAATTTATCGCAGCAGCTCAAGCTTTGGATTTCAGAGATTACACTCCCGGCAAAGGAACCAGAGCTGCTCATAAAGCTGTGCGAAAAGTTGTGGCGCACCTCGATGTAGACCGACCGTTATTTGACGATCATAATAACATGATGGAAGCAGTGAAAAACAGAGACATTCTGCATGCTGTGGAAGCAGAAATAGGTCCTTTGAAAATCTATTAAACAGAAAAATATTGGAGTATCAATGCCTGTTATCATTACAGGAAATGACCTGACTTTGCCCGAAATCAAGCAGGTTGCTTATAATTTCGAAAAAATCGAACTGCATCCCGATTCGATAATCAAAGTGAATCGCTGCAGAGAATATATAGAAAATATCGTAAAAGAAAACAGGGTTGTGTATGGCGTTACCACCGGTTTTGGCAAATTCAGCACAATTCGTATTCCAACCGAACAAATAGAAGAATTACAGGAAAATCTGATCATCAGTCACGCCACAGGTGTAGGGCCAAACCTTTCCATTGCCGAAACGAGAGCGGTGCTGCTGCTGCGCATCAATGTGCTGGCCAAAGGTCATTCCGGCATCCGGCTTACAACTTTGCAGACTTTGATCGACATGCTGAATGCACACATTCATCCCTGTATTCCTGAAAAAGGTTCGGTGGGTGCCAGCGGAGATTTGGCTCCGCTTTCTCATCTGGCGCTTGTCTTATTGGGAAAGGGAAAAGCCGAATATCAGGGAAAATTTATCGACGGTAGTCTGGCGCTTAAACGAGCCGGGCTAAAACCTGTAAAACTGAAGGCAAAGGAAGGACTGGCTTTAAATAACGGCACCCAGGTGATGACCGGAGTGGGAGCATTAACGCTTATCCGTTCCCAAAACCTCTGCCTGGCTGCGGATATCATCGCTGCTGCCAGCATCGATGCCTTATTGGGAACCACATCAGCTTTCGATCCGTTGATCCATCAGCTGCGGCCCTACAAAGGACAAACTGCTTCTGCCGAAAACCTGTTAAAACTTTTGCATAACAGCGATCTGAACAGATCTCATCGCGATTGTGAGAATGTGCAGGATGCCTACAGTATCCGCTGCACTCCCCAGGTTTATGGAGCGGTGCGTGATGCCCTGGATTATGTACGAAATGTGATCGAAGTCGAAATTAATTCCGCCACAGATAATCCCCTGATTTTTCCTGAGGAAGATAAAGTGATCTCCGGCGGAAATTTCCATGGCGAACCGGTCGCCTTTGCCTGCGACATGATGGGAATCGCTGTTGCCGAACTGGGAAATATTTCCGACCGCCGCATGGAACAGATTTTGAATCCTGCGCTGAACAGAGGTTTGAATCCTTTCCTGGCTCCCCGGCCCGGTTTAGATTCCGGCTTCATGCTTGCTCAAGTGACTGCTGCTTCGCTGGTTTCTGAAAATAAAGTACTGGCTCATCCTTCCTCTGTAGATTCCATTCCTACATCCGCAAACCAGGAAGATCATGTGAGTATGGGCACGATAGGAGCGATGAAAGCTCGCACAATTGTTGATAATGTTGCCTTCATTCTGGGAATCGAATTAATGCTGGCAGTCCAGGCGCTGGATACGAGAACCTTGAAAAGTTCTCCTGCCATCGAAGCTGTGCGCCGGGAAGTGCGTCAGAATGTAGCCTTCCTGGAAAAAGACCGCTTTCTGGCTACAGACATTAATAAAATGAAAGAACTTATCGATTCCGAAATAATAACCGAAATCGTGCAAACGATGATCGATCTGAAATAGGAGAAATTGTGCTCAGGTTTAGCTTACTCGCGCTTGCCGTTTTGCTGGTTATTTCCGGCTGTGTTTATTATAATACGTTTTTCAATGCCGAAAAATATTTCGATGAAGCGCAGGTTATGGCTTTGAGAGAAGATGGCCAACCGAGCGCAAATGCTGTGCAGGATTATAATAAAACCATCAAAAAATGCGGCATTGTTCTCACAGATTATAAAGACTCTAAATATGCTGACGATGCACTTTTTCTGATGGCTCGCTGCTTTTATTACATCGGCAGAAATTCAACTCAAGCGATAAAACATTTAGAGGAATTGATCGAATTTTACCCGGAAAGTGAATTCATTCCGGATGCGAAATTGTATATTGCCCGGGCAAATTATCAATTTGGAAAGAAAAAACTCGCTTTTGAACTTCTGCAGGAATTTCTGAAGGACAATAAATATAAAGATGACCATTCCAAAGCCTTGCAACTTCTGGCAGATTATCATCTGGCAGATAAAAACTTCGTAGATGCAGATTATTATCTGAACAGGATCATTGAGAAATATCCAAAATCCAAGGAATATGACAGCGCTTTTTTCTCGCAGGGAAAAACCCAATTTGAAGCTGGTAATTACGAGAAATCAAATGAAGTATTTTTCTCATTATTAAAATCTAAAGTACCGCGTAATCTGAAATTTGATGCCCGTTATTATATCGCATTAAATTATATTATGCTGGGTGATTTTGATAAAGCTGAGAAATATTCTCTGAATCTTTTGAAGGATGAATACAGGGAAGACAAGATATCCAAAATTCAGCTTCTGAAAGCACGCAGTTTGGCTGGAAATGGAGATTATGATAATGCGATCCAGCTTTTTAATGCCGTGAGCACCGATAATCCGCGCAGCCTGCTTTCTGCTGAGTCTTCTTTTTACCTGGCTGAATTATACTTCAACGATCTGCATGACTACGAACATGCCATTGAAAGCTATAATAAGGTTAAAAAAGAAAGCGCCCAAACTGAGTTTCTGGAACAATCAGTCACGCGCAGTGCAGTTGCCAGCCAGATTATTCAATTCAATAATCCGGATTCCCATCTGACCGTAGAAGAACTGGTTTTACAACAGTTCAAACTGGCAGAATTCTATGTGGAATATTTAAATCTGCCTGATTCTGCGCTCATCGTCTATGATCATATCACAGAACAAAAAGGTGCTTTCATCCAAAAACTCGATTCTCTGCGTATCAGTTTGCGGGCTTATTCCGACAGCCTCGAAGCGATGGCCCAACTCGAAACAACACTGCAAGCGGAACAAACAGAGAAAGCAAATGAAGAGATAGTAGCTGATTCTACAAAAATTGCAGATGAAAAATTAATTGAAGAAGAATTAACTTTCGAAAACATAGAACCCGACACAACCGAAATTGCAGAGCTGGTTCGACCCGATTCAAGCGAGACAGAAGAGAAAATCAGTTTCGATTCTTTATTGGTTTTAGAAGAAATTATCCCCGATTCTATAGCATTAGTAGAAACTTCCCTGGATTCTACCTTTACCGCAAAACAAGCAGAACCGGGGAAAACTGCTGAACCTTTGACGCTGGCGAAAGTTACAACAGAGAAACTGAGACTTCAAGCTGAAGTAACAGTTCTGAATCAGCAGGTAAGTAGAAATGAACAGGATATCATCAAATATAACGACGAGTTCATTCCCTTCGCCAAATTCATTAAGCTCTGGTTATATAAAATCGTTTACAACGATTCACTCCGCATTCAGGAACAATTTGCGGATTTAGCCGAAAATTATCCTGAAAACAAATACACTTATGCTGCGGAACTCATGCTTCAGGACAAGAAAGTGGAAATTACAACGAGACAGCAGGTGATGGCGCTTGCCCAGTATGAAAAGGCAATTGAGAACATTTACACGGCTCCTGATTCTGCCAATGTGCTGCTGCAGGAAATTGCTGCTGATTCCAGTAATATTTACTTTTTGAAAGCCAACTACAGCCTGGGATATCTGAATCATTTCCTGCTGGCAGACAGCGTTGCTGCAAAACAACATTATGATATTGTCATGTCTGTTAAAGAGAACAATGAATATCTTCCTGCCGTTCAAAAGCTGTACAATGGAAATACCTTCAACGTCGTTACCCGGCTTCCGGCTATTATTCAATTAGAACGAAAACTGGCTGCCCAGGAAGAAGCTGCCCTGAAAAAAGCAGAAGAGGAAGCGACCGAAACTACCAAGGAAGATAGTGAACAGACTTCCAAGCAGAAAGATATTAAAAAAGAAAACCTCACGAAAGAAGAGCTTGAGAAACAAAAAACCAGTAAAAATGAGATGAAAGAAATCATTGAAAAGACTGAAGAGATCGAGCCGGAAATCGATGAAAGCAATAAATCAATTGAACCTGAAGAAAGCATTGAAGATTCGGAAAAAATCATCATAGATGAAATGGAAAATCTTCCAGTTGTTGAGAAGGAAGAAATTCCGGTTAAGGAAGAAGTTCCGGTTATTGAAAAAGAGGAACTTCCTGCCGATGAGAACGAAGCGCTGCCGGTTAAGGAAGAAGTTCCGGTTATTGAAAAAGAGGAACTTCCTGCCGGCGAGAATGAAGCGCTGCCGGTTGATGAAAAAGTGAAAGAAACTCCTTCCAAAGAAACAGAAACCATTAAAGACGAAACTCAACCCAAAGAAACGAAAATTGTGGAAGAAGAAACTAATTCCGATTCCACAAAAACTACTAAGCAGCAAACGGAAGAAAAATCTACCGAAGATCCGCAGCAACCTGACAACAGCACTGAAAACTAATGGAACAAGGTTTTTTTGCCAGGCAGAATTCTCTTGTAAAACTGATTTATATCCTGATCACTACACTTGCAGTTGCTCTTGCTCCGCTTAACAGATTACTGATCCTGGCCGCTTTACAGTTTCTTTTCATTTCTGTTAATTTTAAGATCATCCTCAGTTGGCTGAACATTCTGCTCAAACTTCTACCGTTTTTCATCTCATTGCTGGGGATCAGCCTGATCTTTAATACACCCTTCGATCTGCAGTTGATCATGATTGCGCGAATTATGCTTATATTACTTCTTTCCGTTTTACTGCTGGTTACCAGCAGTATCGATAATTTTCTGGCTGACACAAATAGCTGGGGCAAGCATGGATTGATGAATGATCTGCGCCTTTTTCTCGTCTCGACGATGTTTTTCATTCCCATTTTCATTCAAGCCTTCCAGAAAAAAAAAAGTACTGCCCCAAAAGGCATTTCCATTCTTCCGGAAATTATCCGGGAAAGCTTTTCTCAGATCAGGAAAGTGGAAGAAGCAGCAGTTGCCAGCTTAGATTCACCCGGTAGAAAATTCGATCTTGCAGCTAATCTAATTCCTTTTTTTTTGATCATAATTAATTGTGTTATCTTATTCTGTTGAGGTAGTTGTGAAAAGATTTTTTATGAAGTTAGCTTATGACGGAACCGGGTTTCAGGGTTGGCAAAATCAAAAAAAAGGCAGAACAGTACAGCAGGATATCGAGAATATCCTCTCGGAAATTGCCAAAACAAAAATTGCAGTTACCGGTGCCGGCAGAACCGATGCCGGAGTTCACGCTCTGGCGCAATGTGTCCACTTTGATTTTATGATCGAAATGTCGGCAAATCAGATTCTGAAAGCAATTCAAGCAAAATTACCACCCGATATTCAGATCGTGGAAGTGAAAAAAGCTGTACCGGATTTTAGTGCGCGATATGATGCTTATCAGCGAACGTATGAATACATTATCACCAAAACACCAACTCCATTTAACAGACATTATAAAACATATTTTAAGAGGAAGTATCTCCGGCCGGAGATCATTAATGCTTGCCTTCCCTATTTCATAGGCGAACATGATTTTACATCTTTTTCCAAGTTCAATCCGCAGATTAAATCTCCTATTTGCACAGTCATTGATTTTTCTTTTCGGGAAACAACCGAAGATCTCTATTTAGAAATAACAGCTAATCGCTTCCTGCACAATATGGTTCGCCGCATCATTGGAACAGTTGTCAACATCAGCCATAAAAATGAAAATCCTGCTGTTATCAAAGAACTCATTGCGGCTTGTACGACTCAAAACAAATTGATCAGCACTGCTCCGGCAAATGGATTATATCTGAAAGAGATTTTTTATCCTGAGAATTGTTTCCTTTGTCCCCCTTGGAAGGGGGAACTAAAGGGGGTTCGCTATAATAAGAAATAATCTTATGATTAAAAAACTTTGCATCATCATTCAAACAAAACTCTTCTATGAAACTGCGTTTCACTTCTCCCCTTCAAAAGGGGAGCTTGTTCATTGACTTTCCCAAAAGTTCTTTCACTTTTTTTATATAAGCTTTGCGGAAGTTTCTTGCACATTATTCCCTAAACTTTGTCACAAATTCAACCCCCTCTATCCCCCTTGACAGGGGGAAGAAACCTTGTTCCAATGCTCTGGCGTTGGAACATCTATTCTCCGCTCCTGCGGATAAAATCCAATTTCTCTTTTTCCACATTGTTTCCTGCTTTCGTCCCGAAAGCCGTCACTCAATTTTTCTCAGATCGAAGACGATCAGCGAAAACGTCAGGTTCAAGCGGGACGATTGAACCAACATAATCAACCCCCTCGATCCTCCTTGACAGGGGGAAGAAACCTTGTTCCAATGCTCTGGCGTTGGAACATCTCCCCCGGATTTTTTGAAAGAAGATGAGAAAAAGTATTCGAAGCATGTAAACAAAAAGAGCACCCGGAAACCGGGTGCTCTTAAGTATATCAAACTCAAAAAATAATTATTTGAGCAAGATCATTTTCTTGGTAGAAGTATATCTTCCGCCGGTTTTCATTTTGTAGAAGTAAACGCCACTAGATACAGAACTATTGTTTACATCTTTTCCGTTCCAGGTAGCCATGTGGTCGCCAGCTGTTTGATAGCCATCAACCAGGGTAGTTACTTTTTGTCCTTTCACGTTGAAAACTTCGATTGTTACATCACCGGCTTGCTGGATATTATAAGCAATGTTCGTTACAGGATTGAAAGGATTCGGATAGTTTTGGCCAAGATCAGCGATAGCTGGAGTAACTGTATTGTTTTCGGTACCAGGGGGAATGGTGTCAAAGTTGATTTTCAGGGCTGCATAAGTTTGTGTGCCGCCCAGGTTTTCGCCGTGTGCCTGAATAAATGAACCGTAGCTGTTGTCATCCAGGAAGAACAGGTGCAGCATTCCATAGCCGTCACCCAGGTCTTCGATCTTATCGCCTGGATAAATGTAGCAGGGGATCATGCCGTCAAGTTCGGGAGCATAATTATCATCATCAGCTTTGGCATTGAAGATAATTGTTTCCTGCCAGGTTTCGCCCATATCATTAGAAATAGCTACTGCAACTTCAGGATAATTTGCCCAATCTTCATAACCGGGGAAAAGATCTGGTTCATTTCCATAACGAGATTTCAAACCTTCCGACCAAACAGCAGCAACCCAGCCCTTTTCTTCATTCTTGCATAATTTCATGGTGTTTTCATGGAAGGCTACAGCATTATCATAATGATAGATTGGCCAACCGTCAACCCACATAACGTATCCGTCTGGATCGTATTCGTCAACCACACCGTCTTCATCCAAATCCCAGGGCAGCATCGGAACGTCATCAGAAGGATTTGCACCGGTGATCCACATGTCAACGAAGCTGAATTCTTGAGTAGCAATATCATAAGTGTACATTTTGGGATACATCATAGGAAGAGTTGGATACCAGGAAGCAGGACGGATCATCATGTTCATGTTGCCCATGAATTTAAGTTTGGTGCCGCCATCAACAAAGAGAATGTTCTGATGGTTGCAAAGATAAGGTTCCATGTAAAGATCTAGCGGTTGAAGAGTAGTTGCATCCAAGAAGCGATAAGTTCCGTCCTGGTTTTGCGGATTAGGAATGTCATATTCGCAGCTTAATTCAACAAAATCGAAATCACCTTCACCGTAGTTGTCGTTAACAAATGCGTAGTATCTGTCTGGTGTAGTAGAAGTAGTACCATCAGTGATAACATATCCCATGAAAGCTACTTTTCCGTCTTCAGATACTGCCATACCGCCGCTGGGACGTTCCCACTGAGGAATACCATTGTGCCAGTCATTCATTTCCGGAAGTGTGAAATATGACCAATCAAGTTCTGACTGGGCATTGAAATCATTTACATCAAAGTCTGCATAAGCGCAGAATTGATTTTCTGAAGGGCTACCGGTAGGTGTAGAGTCGGAGTTATTAGCAACAACGTAAACTCTTCTTTTAGCGGCATCCGGGGATGGGCCGATATAAACATAAGGCCAAATGAATTCATCAGTCGTACCATTGGGGAAGTTCGGATTTGTGTCTTCAATAATGACCCAGGGTGTTTTCCACAAACCGGGGCTGCCCAGATGATAAAGGTCATAAGTACCAACAACTTCCAAATGTGCAGAAGCAGGAATGATGTTAACATGCCAGGCGGCAAACGGGTCGCCGGTTTCCGGATCGATATCAACGCCTGAATAACCTTCATGCAGGTCGGTAGAACTGATGGTGGCAATGTTAGTTAAATTACCAGCAGCATCGATGTAGGCATAATATACCCTGCGGGTTGAAGCAGCTGTTTCTCTGGCATGGAATGTGATATAAATTCCACCGCCTACTGCGTCCGGTTGAATCTGTACTGGAGTACTATTATAACTACCAGGCATGTAATCATAGTAGTTTGTGATCAATCCAATAGGATCACGATAAAATTCCCACTCGGGAACGAGTCTCGTAGAGTTTTCCAGAACTCTAGGTGTAACATGTCCATTAAAGGTTGCGGCCTCGCGTGGAACATCTTGCATTAAATCTGCGAACATCCAAGTCGCAAATACTAACACAATCAAAAAAACTAAGAGTTTTTTCATTTTCTTCCTCCCTTTTTGTGTGCTTTTTTTTAATCTATTTTAAAAATAGAATTTCATTGATAACCTGTGAGGTGTCTTGATAAAGCTTTCGGTAAGATCACCAAAATTTGAATATGAGTAATCCAAATCGATCACAGCAAAGCTGGTGGGAATGGTAAATCCGAAACCAGCGCTATAAGAAGCTGCATCAAAACCTATTTGATAACCACCTCTCAGTTTGAAGGTACCGAGTTTATACTCCAGACCGGTATTATAAGTTTCACGTCTGTCTACGCAGTTGTCCAATTGAACGGAACCGATTAAAGACTGGCCGTCTTCCCGATACAGATCTGCTGCGATTCCCAAAGAGAAATTCATGGGAATCTTGAAGCCGACTTCTTCTCTGTCCTCATCGATTAGCCCGTCTCCGTCATTATCCAGAAGGTCAAATGGATCTTCGTCCAAATCGCCATCACCATCATTATCCAGATCATATTTCAGATCTGGTCCAAAATTCCTCAGTGCCATACCGATGGTCAGGTTTTTCCACTGAGTATTATAAATAGAGCCAAGATCGATGGAAACTCCATTAACAGCATATTCATCCAGGTTTTCACGCAGATATTTCACCGAGAAACCAAAAGCAAATTTTTCGGTAAATGAATTTGCATAGGTAATGCCGCTAACAATGTCGCTGCAAGTGAATGTTTCTCCGGTTGGACCGAAAACTTCTGCCGTGGTTACATCCATATAGCCCATATGCAACAGACCGCCGCTGACAGCAAAAGTTCCATAATTTGTAACCATAGAATAAGCCAGGAATTCATACCTGATGCCGGCTATCCATTCCGTGTGAGAAACGAAGATCTGGTTTTGCATTTTCAGAGCCAGACCAGCCGGATTCCAGTAAACTGAAGAGATATCATCTGTTACTGCGACATATGCTTCACCCATTCCAATAGCCCTGGCATCTACACCTATCTTCAGAAACTGAAGACCGGCCGTACCCGTCTTGGCAAATACATCTGCCAATAAAAGACCTGGAATAATTATTAGTACCAGTAGAAACCAAATGTATTTTTTCATATTTTACCCCTTCTATCTTTACTTGATTATCACAAATTTTCCGACTTTGATGTCGCCGTTATCAAGATTTTTCACAGAGAACAGATAAACTCCCGGTGCGATGATCTGGTTATTTTTTGATAACAGATTCCAGGTAGCCATTCCACTGGGTGAAATTCCCGAGGCTGCTGCTTTACTGATCGAAATGATATCTTCACTTTCTACGCCATCATGATTTATTGTATCTACAAGGTCGCCTGCCAGAGTGAAGATTTTGATCTTACATTTTTCAGGAATATTCACAAACCAGATACGACGGCTTTTATCACCTTTTTCGTCATTACTTCTCTTGCCATCAAACTTGCTTTGACCCACATAAGGATTTGGAACTACATAGATATTATTCATTTTGGAATTAGCTGTAGGTCCCGGAAAGAATATTCTCATATTACCATCTCGCCCGGATTCCAGAGAAAGCAAACTCACACTGGGAATACCACGATCCCAGGCTGTGATGGAAATGTAATATTCAATCCCTTTGGGCGGATTATTGATCGTACCTTCGTAGTATCTTCTGGATAATCTGTCTTGCATGTGATCTACATCTTCCACACCGCCTGAGGCGAAGTTTTGCCCTGCGTGACCGGTCAAAGGAATGAGTTTATCATCATACAAAGCCAGATAAACATCATCTCTCATATTGGGATTTTTAAACAGTAACGCTTGTTCATTCATGATCTCGTTTTCCGAGGCTGCCATCAATTCCATCTCATCTCTTATTTCATCAGACTGATTCTGCAGTGCTGTGTTGTAAACTACAGCAGCATCATAGATCGGATAACCGTAGATTTCATCGCCTACTTCATAATTTACCAAAGCATAGAAATCATCGAAACGATAGTAATCAACATCATCGATAGCAGCAATTCCTGCATTCGGCAGCCCCATATCAGTGGACCACATTGCACCGCTGCCTCCGAAGTATTTAAACTCTTCGGTGCCGATGTTAGTATCATAATCCAACATATCCTGAGCTGTCTCAATTTTATCCCAGCGCTGATGCAACATCCAGAATTCCTGTGATCCGCTGCCGGAACGACCCCAGAGAGCATAACCCTGGAAGTCATGGCGTAAACGGTAACCTGTCCAGGGATTGATCAAGGCGTTGGCATTCCATAAACCGGTATTTGCCGGATCGTATTCCTCCGGAAATGTGCTCGCATTCCAATTACCATCATAGCTGTCCAGAGCCGGATTGAAATCCTGCCAACCAATATCTTCATTGGGGATGGTTTTATTATCGCTGTTGGCCATTTGCGACCTGTTATCCCAATAAACAGAAATAGTATTTCCCTTGGCATCCATTTCTGCATACATATTGGGAATGGTCGGAGGTTCTGGAGCTTCATAATGAACAAAAGTATCAGGCAGAATAACTGTCTGCAGGTTTTGAGCTTCGCCATAGATAGTTTTTGCCCAGGTTGCTTGGGTCTTAAGTTCAGTTAAGGTTTCACCCGGGAAAATGGCGATCACAATCTTCATGGTTTTGCCGGGAACCAGATTCCAGGAGGCATCGGTCGGATCAGTCATACCCTGCATATCACCATAGAAAGCGAATAAATATCTTGTATCGGCGGGATCTTCCAATTGAGAACCAGGCTCATCTCTCAAAGATATATAAGTGCTTGGTGCCGGATTTTGATTGGTTAAAAGCCAATATTTCTGGTTAGCTGTCGGATTGGCTGTCAAATTAAGCGGATCACCATCATCAGGGCCATCTCCTCTATTCCAATACCAGCAGGCAAATTCCAGCACATCCGGGTCGGGAGTACAAACGCGCGAACCAACCAGACCGGTAGTTAGACCATTATCACCGTCCTCGTCATACGTGTAAGCAAATTCATATCCTGTACCGGCTACATAACTACTGATATCATCGAGAGAACGTGTGTCGCCATCGTAAGCCTGAGGGCCAACATCCGAGTCCATGTATATTCCCATCGCACAGTCAAACAAAGTATCCTGCTGATTCATATTTGTAATATTGAATTCAACATAAACCAGATTCTTGATATAATCATAACTCCATTGATAGCTCATCTGACGAATTCGAATATTCAAATGTTCGCTATCGCCGTGGTGATTTCCGGAAGCGCTGCCGCCCCAGTCTCTTTCACCTGTTGTGCCAAATGGACTGTAGTCATAATAAAATGAGATAAAATCCTGTTCTGAAACCGGATAGCCGTCTTCATCAAAAAGACCGTCGTTGTCATCATCATTAACCTGGCAGAAATTGTAATGAGTATTTCCATTATATGACAAATCCACAAAACCCAAAGGAAACCAGATGTCTTTGTAACTGATAATCGCTGCAATATCTGCATCGTCTGCATCAGCAAGGAATTTCCCGGACATGGAATGAAAAGGAGTTGGTAATTCGTTTTGCTCAACCACAGTTCTTAACGGGAATCCAAAACCAACCGGGTCTTCATCTATCAAACCATCGCTGTCATCATCCTCACCGCGGCGGAATTGTCTTATCGAGGTAGCCATGATCGTATCGACCACGTTGTACTGACTATAGAGTGGACCCAGAGCAGAAGCTTCCAGAGGATTATAAGCCGGCAGGAATTCATAAAGGTCGTCATCTCCGTCAAAACCAAGAGTCGTAAGAGTATCCACAACCAATTTCAAATCGGAATTCCATTCCGGATCGCTGGCAGGAATGCAATCATCCCTGTCTTGAGGTGGATCATCGATCCAGTACAATTTTTCACCAAAAGAATTTCGACGCACTTTTTTGGCACCAAACCAGAGAGCTCCCTGATACAGGTAGTCGATGGCGCTACCGCCGGGATATTCCAAAGACGGCCATTGCGGTTGAATATCATCTCCGGAACCGAAGAATCCATAGTTACTCACGCGCAACCAGATGTTTCCGACATTATGGTATTTGATCAAATCGAATTTTTTGCTGGCACCGCCTTTGTCAACCGAACGGGCAAGCAGGTATCCGCAAAATACCATCAAAACTGCCAAAATAATCAGTAATTTCACATTACGTAATTTCATATATTTCCCCCAATGAGTATTTTATTTTTCTAAATTGAAGATAACCGGGAATGTGACCCAGCAGGCCACGGCTTTTCCACCGCTTTTGGCAGGAGAAAATTCCCATTGTCTTACTGCTTTGATGGCAGCTTCATCCAATCCGCCGGGACCAGCCATTAAGGATTTCTTGATCTCTATCGCACCAACCGAACCATCGGCAAATACTTCCACTTCCACCCAAACTTCACCTTGAATACCAGCCTGTTTGGCAAAATCAGGATATTTCGGAAGTGTTTTCTTGATTGGGAAGGGAGCATCTTCATAAATCACGAATTTTGAAGTTTTGCCGATAATATTTTCCGTGATCTCTTCGTAGGGATCAAGTGTGGTTTTTTCGATCGTGGAAATTATTTCGATATCTTCATCATCATCGCCTTCCAGTTCTTCATCGATCACGATTTCTACTACCGGTTTCACAGCTTCTTCCGGTGGTTTGATCCTTTCCTTGATTTCCGGCGGGATATCTATTGCCTCAATATCTTTGAGCTGAACTTCATAAGGTTTCACTTCGATCTTGGGCGAAACTATGAACGCAAAAAGCAGGAAAAGGATGGCGAGGCTGACCGCTTTATCGTAATACGAATCAGCAATATCTTTCCAATCGTTTATTTTTTTGTCCATAATCACCTACCTTTTCAGCTTAGCTTCAAAGGAAACCCGCAAGGTTCCAGCCTCGCGAAGTCGATTTAAAATATCTGACATATAACCGTAGCTGGCATCTCTGTCTGTTCTGAAGCAAGCTATCACATTGAAATCTTCCAATAATTTTTTCTGCATCACCCACTGTACATCGGGAATGGAAACGACCATATCATCAATGGAAATAGTACCGTTCCTATCCACATAAATAGTAGCGGAATGACTGCGCGGGATTTTTTGAATGGTTTCTGCCCGGGGTAATCTTACCTTCAAACCTTTTTCTCTCACAAACACGGTGGAAACCATGAAGAAAAGGAGTAGCAGGAAGGCAATGTCGGACATAGAGGCAGTCGGGATCAGCGTCTCCGGTCTTGCAGCTTTCTTTATCTTGGCCATTGTTCCTTCCTAATTCGTCGATAACGATATTTTTTCTGCACCTGCTGCTTGAAGTTTATCAAGTGCAACAACCATATTCTGGTATTTACTTTTTCTATCAGTTTTCAGAGAAATCACCATTTCCGAATTGCCGGAAACGATTTTTCTGATCTTGCCTTCCAGTTGATTGATGCTGATCTGTTCTTCAGTATCAAAAGTTTTCAGGGTGATCATACCTTCCGCATCGATCCAGACCTTGGTGATATTCTTCGGATCGAGTTTCACTTTAGTTGTAGTATCAGCACTGGCAGCGGGAAGATTTATACCCAGACCTTTTTTGATATCGAACTTGGTAGTTGATAGAAAGAAGACAAGCAGCAGAAAAGCCACATCCGACATAGATGCGGTGGGAATTCCTCCCATATCTTTTCTTTTTCTGCGAAGCATCAATACCCCCTATTTATGTTCAACAAGGGTTTCAATAAGCTTCTCGGAACCTCTTTGCATATCCATCACCAGACCATCCACCATTCCCAGGAACATATTGTTGAAGAACTGCATGGGAATAGCCACAGCCAGACCGGCGGCAGTTGTGATCAGAGCGATCTGGATACCGGTAGCCACGATAGTAGGTTCAACTTCACCGGCGGCAGCAATATCGCGGAAAGCACGGATCATCCCAACGATCGTTCCAAAGAAACCGAACATGGGTGCCAGATTAATCGTAGTGGAAAGCGGAATGAAACCTTTTTCCAAAAAAGCCATTTCAATAACACCGGCATTTTCCACTGCTTTTTCCACAGCTTCGATACCTTTATCTACTTTAAGCAAACCATTATGAATAATAGCAGAAACAGGTCCTTTTGTTTCTTCGCACAATTTAGTAGCTTCAGCATATTTTTTTTCTTGCAGAAGCGGTACCAGCTTATCTAAAAATTCTTTCAAATTGATCTTGGCATAGCTGAGAGAAATTATTTTCCATATAATAGTAGCAATACCCCAGATCAATAAAAGCAGAATCGGGTACATCACGAATCCACCTTGAATGAACAGGTCAACTAAGCCGCTTCCGACTATTTTGCGTGCAAACATCTCCAATCCGCCAGTTTGAGGTGATTCTTCAAATGGCACTTCTGCAATGGCTTCTCCTTCCATCACTTCTTCGGTTGCTGTGGTTTCTTTGGCTGTTTCTTGAGCATAGGCGAGAGCGGTGAGCAAGAAATTTGCCAATGCCATTAATAATAATACGGTTAAGAATCTTTTCCTCATTTCTATATCCTCCTAAACTATTTTATTTATTTTTTTCATTAGAAATTGAAAGAAACACCGAATGTGTAGGTGCGACCCTGGCTGACATTTCCCGGATTCATAGTGGAGAGGTCGTGAACATATTGAACTTCCTCGGCAGTGTAAGGCGGGTTGATGTTAGGTTCGCTGATATTGGCTCCATCATAATACGGAGAACCTGTGTAAGAATAGACACCATAAACATTTCTGCGATTAAACAGGTTTTCGACCAGGAAATATGCCTTAAAATTCGTCTTGTCATTTAGCCAGATTTTTTTGCTAACGCGGAAGTTGGCATTTTCGGTAAATGGTTTCAGCTTACTATTTGTATCCATGGGTCTATTTTCCTGAGTTGTTGGTGTATAGGGCGTTCCGCTGGCAATGTTATAAAAGAAGTTCATAGAGAAATCATCGGTGATGAATTTCGGCGTTGTGATATCTGTGAAAGGAATCGTGAAATCTTCATCTTTGGGAACGGTGAAAGTGAGGCTGAGGCTGAAGTTGTGACGCATATCCCAATCCAGCGGAAATTCTCTCAGGTTGGTCGTTTCGGTTTGAATGACCGTATCGGAGTTGTTCCCATTAGCCCAGGCCAGAGAGTAGGAAACCGATCCCATGATATTGCCATATAAACTTCTTTCCAGGTTCAAGTCGATACCTCGGGCGCTACCATAGTCTTCAGAAATATATTTATACCATGTAACGTTACTGTCTGATGTATCAGCTACTTCTTTCGTACTCACATAATTATAGATATTTTTGTAGTACGCCTGAATATCCATTACATAATAATCGCCGAACGACTTTTGCAAACCAACTTCATAGGTAACCGTGATCTGAGGTTTCAGATCGGGAGTACCAACTACGATATTCTGGTTGCTGGTGATAGCATCTTCCCAGGTTTGTGTGGTGAAAATATATTGCATTTGCGGAAGTTGGTTCTGGTAGTTGTAAGCAAAGTGCATCACAGCAGTTTCGGAAATGGGATGAGAAACACCAAGACGGGGAGAAACCATCATCTGGAATCTTTCATCTTTATCAAAATCTTCCCAGGAAGCGATTCCGCCATCTCGGATAATCTTATATCTTTCACCGAGATACCAGAAGTCAAAACGCAAGCCGGCATTAACGATCATGCCTTCCCATTCCATTTTATCCTGCAGATAAAACGCACCCTGGATAGGATTGGCTTCGTAACCATCCGTATTTCCCGAAGCAGCTTTAGTGGCTGCGTAATAATCATCCAAGTTATAGGTGTTGGCTTTAAAGTATTTATTGATCAGTTCATCTCCCGGAGCAGTATTCGTATAGTAAACAGTTGAATTTGGTTTAATATCCAAGTCGTAACGGTTTACGTAAATATCGATAGAATCTGCGTTGGCGGTAGAGAAATCATAAAACCAGTAGGTTGGAGTAGCATTAGACAAATATCGATCGTAACGAGTTTTGTCTAAAACCCAGGGAGAGGTTACCTGGTTTTTCTTAATGTTGTGTTTAATCAATTCGAATCCGGTTTTAAAACCGTGGATCTGGTTGAGCTGGTATTCAAAATCGGTACGTAGATTGAAAATGCTGTTTTCGTCATCCTGGAAGAAACCAAAAATAGAGCCCGGTCTTACAAAATTTGTATATTTACTAAGCTCTTTTTCTATTCCGTCCGACGTGATCGTCCAGTCGTAAATCCTCTCATCACCAATTACACCAGGGTTATCTAAATCAGTAAGATAATCGATACCTGTACATTCATTCATGTCATTGGTAGCTAATGAATCGAAATTAGCTTCATCTAATACAAAGAAGTCGTCCAGGTTTAAACCGATAGGACCGCGTACAATATCTTTATGATAGTAGCTGGCTTTCACTTTCAGGTTCGTCTGCGAATTAAAAGTATGATCATAGGTCATAGCATATTGAATCTGATTGTTTTCTAAAGCTTGATAATGATCAAGAGAATATTTCCAGGAATAATTAAAGGGTTTCCAAATTGATTTATCGCCCCGGACGGAGAAAGTCAGATTTGCCAGTTTATTTATTTCGTACTTAAATTTTGCATTTGCATTATAGTCATTATAATTTCTGTTACCCCGATCAAAACCGATAAAATCTTTTCTGCCGGCATAAGGATCGTTCGGTTCAAAGTTCTGGATCGTCAGGTATTTCAACTCCTCAACAGGATCATTTTTATATTCTTTATAATACCTGCCATCATACCAACTGCCACTACCGTTTACAAAGAAAGTGAATTTATTTTTTAGAGATGGCGCAATTGGACCCAAGACCGGACCGCCCAAGGTGAATTTGATTTCATCCTCGTTGGAATTGTAGGAATCGGGAATCAAATGATCGGAAATTCCTTCGATCTTTCCGGTATAAACATCTGAACCGGATCTTGTGATGATGTTCACAATACCGGATTGAGCGTTGCCATATTCGGCAGTGAAACCACCGGTTTTAACGTCAGTAAAAGCAACGGCATCCATATCGACTGTGAGGGCAGCTCCGCCGTCCACCGGGTCGGAAACTGACATACCATCCACAGTATATGATACTTCGTTGCCTCTACCTCCCCGGAAGTGTACTTCGCCGTTAGTAATAGAAACACCCGGCTGGATAGCAATGATTCCTGCCAGGTCGGTTACAGCTACATTTTCGATACTTTCCGCAGAAATCGACAGTCCTGAACCGGTTTTAGTTGGTTGAACCTTGTCGACAACTGCTTCTGTTACTTTAATACCAATAATCTCAACAGCCTGGGTAACTAATGTAAAGTTTTGAATCGTAGTTAAATCGAGATTGATTTTAACTCCTGTGGATTTTTGAGTTTGGAAACTTTGACGCATACAAGCCACAGTATAATCGCCCGGAGGAATATTGATAATAATATAATAACCATTTTCCTTGGTTTCTGCACCAATTTCAGGGCCCTCTAAAACGATTTGTGCAAATGGGATTGCATTTCCCTTATCATCGGTAACTTTACCAGCCAGTTTTCCTGTAGTACCCGCAAATAACGAAGTACTTATCAGCATCGTCGCAATCAGCAAAAAAAGAATTTTTCTTTGCATCGAAATCTCCCCCTATGATTAATAATTTCGCTTCAAACAAAAATAAATACGAGAAAAATCGTGTCAATTTTTTTTTAGACACTTCCCTTTTTCTCTATTTTATTTTCTTTTATTCCATTCATCTGTCAAGTATTTACTGTTCATCAGCCTTAATACTTCGTTTCTTTCATCAATATCAATATCTTTACAAGCTGCAAAAGTATCAAACAGCCAGGTTTTCTCAAAGCCGGCAGTTAAAGCCAGCACAGCATCTTCATACGATGCAGGTTGCTCCAGTATTTCGTTGATGGCGATAGTTTTATTGGCGAGATAATTCGAGAGTCGGTTTCTTTCTGCTTCCGATAATCCCGGTATTATATTTGCCAATTTACTCTGATTATAATTCAGCAGGATCGAGCCATGTTGTAATAGAACGCCACTTTTTCGCACTTGAGCGCTGCCGACGATTTTTTTATTTCGATAAGCCAGTTCATACCTGGAACTGCTGGCAAAGCAGGGATTAGCTTCCTGTCGTTGATGAGCAGAACTGAGATTTCCCTTTTCCAGTTCCACCTCGATCCCCAGAATTTTGAGACCGGTAGCCAGCGCTCTACTGATCTCCGAATATGATTCCGTTACATTGCCATCCAGTTTTCCTGAAATGGGAACTATTACTGCATAAGTTACTTCGTGATCGTGCAAAACTAATCTTCCACCGGTAGGACGACGTACAAAGCCGAAACCAAATTTCTGCAAAGCTGCGAAATCAACCTCTTTTTCGGCAATTTGATTATACCCGCAGGAAGCCGTGGAAGATTGCCAATCATAGAAACGGATTGTAGGCAGCGAGGTTCCTTTGATAATACCGCTTAATATGGCTTCGTCGATCGCCATATTTTCGGCTGAACCACACTTGCCGGAGTTTAAAATCCTCCACTTCATTATATCCGCCCCCTAAAAAAAAACTACAACTTTCTCAAACATTAAATGCAAGTTACATTCCTTAAAAAATCAACCGACAACGGAATTTCATGAATTGGTTTTAACTTTTTCATATCTTATTATTTAATAAAACATTAAAACAATGTAACGGAAAAATATTTCACCTGAAAATGGTAGTTTGGCAGGGAGGAAAATTGCGGAAATATTTCTACAGTTTGGTGTGGCATTCCGACACAGTTATCAAATAATTCAATAATATTGATGTAAATTATAGTTTTATTAAAACTCAACATATTCTCTTAGCTTTTGAAGGCGATCCTCGATGAATTTTCTGTCAGCATTTTTCAATTTATTTAAACTGAAA
The DNA here is from genome assembly GCA_030656075.1 of Candidatus Cloacimonadales bacterium. Taxonomy (GTDB): domain Bacteria; phylum Cloacimonadota; class Cloacimonadia; order Cloacimonadales; family TCS61; genus B137-G9. The sequence continues at coordinate 11,200 of JAUSOT010000096.1, read as the reverse complement.
TCTTCGACGGTGAGAGAAGCCGTGACCGTTCCATACATCATGGCTTTCCGAATTTCCGGATAATCCACTTTTCCGGATGCAGCCAGATAGCCCATGAAACCTCCGGCAAAAGAATCTCCCGCTCCGGTGGGATCGACCACATCCAGGACTGGAAAAACCGGACTGAAAAATAGAAAATCTCTGCTGTAGGCCAAAGCTCCGTATTCCCCACGTTTTATCACAATCAGTTTGGGACCCATATCCTGGGCTATTTGTGCTGCCTTCAGAATATTTTTCTCTTCCGTCAGCATGTGGATCTCTTCTTCATTGATGAACAGAACATCGATCCGTTTGATCACTTCCAAAAGTTCCGGACGTTTGCCGGTGATCCAGAAATTCATGGTATCCATCGCCGTTAAAACCGGATTTTTGACTTGATCCAGAACTTGCATTTGCAGAATAGGATCGATATTTCCCAGAAACAGAAAATCACAGTTCCGATAGTTTTCGGGAATGACGGGATTGAAATCGGCAAAGACATTCAGTTGTGTATCGAGAGTTTCCGCGTTATTCAGATTGTTATAAACACCTTTCCAGAAGAAGGTTTTTCCAGCTTTTTTCTGCAAACCTTCCAGGCAGATGCCGTCTTCTTTCAGAAGTTCGATATGCTCTTGCGGAAAGTCTCTTCCCACCACGCCGACTATGCCTGTTTCACAAAAATTTATACTGGCGATAGAGGCATAGACTGCCGAGCCGCCCAGTACATTTTCTACTTCTCCGTAAGGTGTTTTCACGGCATCCAGCGCAACTGAACCAACAATCACCAGTTTCAATTATTTTTCCTATTTACCAATTCAATTTTGACTATTTATCTTCTATAACTTCTGTTGTATCAGCTGTATGAGATTGCAGCATAACGCCAATCTTTTCGGCGCGGATCTTGCCGAAATGCCGGATGACAATGATGATCGCTGCAAATAACAGAATTCGGAGAAACATATTGACCCAGGTATTGGAACTCTGACGCCGTCTTTCCTGTTTTCTTCTGGCTATTTCTTCTCGAAAATCACTTTTCATATGATTACAAAAATGTCCTTTTTCCTTATTCTCCCCATGTCAAGGGGGACACAGGGGGTTTGCCAATTAAATCATCCTCCTGTGTGTTTCTCAAACATGGTTGTTTCATTTTATCGTTGCTCAATGCTTCACACAATTTAGAAGTGCGTTCTTAAATCTGTTCACGCCTTCCTTAATATTTTCCAGGCTCGTTGCATAAGAAAATCGTACGAATTTATCTGCTCCAAAAGCTGATCCCGCCACAATTGCCACATGATATTCCTTTAAAATATATTCGCACATCTGCACAGAATTCTTGATGCCAAGATTATTATTGTGCAAATAATACGAGATACTCGGCATCGTATAAAAAGCGCCATGCGGCATACTACACTTCACGTTGGGAATTTTATTCAATTCATCTACCAGGAAATTGCGGCGTTTCTCGAATTCATTACGCATTCTTTCAACACTTCCATCACATTCATTCAGAGCCACAACGGCAGCTTTCTGAGTGATCGAATTTACACAGGAAGTTGTGTGACTTTGAATTCTGGCTGCCCGCTTTATGATCTCGGTGGGACCGGCAGCATAACCCAACCGCCAGCCGGTCATCGCATAGGCTTTGGAAACTCCGTTTATCAAAATTGTCCGTTCACGAACTTCATCACTGATAGACGCAATCGAGACATGTTTCATTCCATCATAAATCAGTTTTTCATATATTTCATCGGAAATGATCATTATATCATGTTTCCGGCAGACTTCAGCTATTTTTTCCAGTTCTTTCAACTTATAAACAGAACCGGTCGGATTATTGGGAGAATTTAGAATCAGCGCTTTAGGATTGCTCAACGAAGTCAATGCTTCATCTAATTGTTCTGCTGAAATCTTGAAATTTGAAGCCATGCGGGTGGGAAGTAAAATCGGGAAGGCATCGACCATTTCCACCAGGGATGTATAGCTGACCCAATAGGGAGAAGGAATCAAAATTTCGTCGCGCGGATCGCAAATCGTCATGAGTACAGCAGTAATGGAAGCTTTGGCACCCGGCGAAACCAGAATATCCTGCGGATTGCAATCGATGTTGTTATCGCGTTTCAGTTTGGCAGCAATCGCTTGTCGTAATTCAAGGATACCGGAAGATTCCGTATAACGTGTAAAGTTGTCGTTAATTGCCTTGATCGCTGCATTCTTGATGTAGTCCGGTGTATTGAAATCCGGCTCGCCAACCCCAAAATTGATCACATCGATTCCTTCCGACCTCATCTTCTTGGCCAGAGCGGAAACAGTGAGAGTAGGTGAAGGTTTTATCGCCTTCGCTCTGTGAGAAATCTGGAAACTCATAATATCCTCTTTATTTTTCGTTATCTACAACAATCTTGGAAATATCCGCAACCTGCAGGAAAAGAGCGCGGATTTTGAAAAGCAGGTTATAGCGGTTAGAACGAATCGCTTCTTCGTCCACATTCACCAGCACATCATCGAAAAACCGGTCGATGGTCTTACCGTATTTCACCAGTTTTTCCAGGATTTGTTCATAAGACTTGGAAATAAGCAAGTCGTTTGTTTGGGCAAAAAGGATCAAATATTCCTTGTACAACTTCAGTTCTGATTTTTCAGAAAGCAATTCCGGTTGAATTTCTGTTATATTTTTTACTTCGGAAATGATATTGGAAACCCGTTTGAAACCCAACACCAGTTTGATGAAATCTTCCCGCTTCTTAAAATTCTGCAAAGCCAGAGCTCGATGAACCAGGTCGGGAATGTTATTATGGTCGATATGCATCACGCTTTCGATCACGTCATAATCGATGTCTTTCTGTTTAAGCAGCCACTCCACCCGTTGTTTAAAGAAATCGATCACGAATTCAAGATTATTATTTTCTTTGGGAAGTTTGTCTTTTAAAACTTTAAAAGTACTATAGATTAAATCTGACAGATTTAACTCGAAATCGAATTTATCGATGGTCTGCACGATGCCGTTGGCAGCGCGGCGCAGAGCAAAAGGATCTCTGGAACCGGTCGGGATCATATCAACGCCGATTATTCCACAAACTGTGTCCATTTTATCAGCAATGGCGAGGATAGCTCCAGCAATGGAAGCAGGCAATTCGTCTCGCTCTCCGCGCGGTAGATAATGTTCATAGATCGCCTTGGCAACTTCCAAACTTTCACCACTTTTGACAGCATATTCCCGGCCCATGTAGCCTTGAAGTTTAGTGAATTCTTTTTCGCCCAGCATTTGAGTAACCAGGTCGGCTTTGCACAGGAAGGCAGCTCGCTGTGCAGAAACATTTATTTCGGTATTTGCGTTTATTTTTTTTGAGATGAAATCTACGATATTTTTCAGTCGTTCGGTTTTTTCCAAAAGTGATCCAAGCTGTTCCTGGAAAGTAACTTCAGCCAACTTGGGAACGAAGCTTTCCAAAGAAACGCTTGTATCCTCTTTAAAAAAGAAACCGGCATCTTCCAGCCGGGCGGTGATGACTTTTTCATTTCCCAGTTTGATCAGTTCCGAATATTTTTTGTCTCCATTGGAAATGAAGACGAATTTATTGGTGATGTCGCCCTTGGCATCCTGCACAGCAAAATATTTCTGATGCTGAGAAAGCGTGGAAGTAATCACTTTTTGCGGAAGCTGCAGATAATTTTCGCTGAAATTGGCGATTACCGCGGTGGGATATTCCACCAAATCAGTAACGATTTCCAGCAAGTTTTCATCAGTAACGATCTGATCATTGGTATTTGAGAATAACTCGTCTATCTGCTTTTGAATTAATGTTTTCCGTTTATCTCGATCGGCAATCACAAACACCGATTCCAGTTTTTCTTCATATTCTTCGATGGAGTTTATTTCCACCGGATTTTCCAGTCTTTGCCAGCGATTTCCAAAAGAAATATTATTGGATTGAATTCCCTGAAAATCCAAAGGAATAACTTCGTTTCCAAACAAAACCAGCAGCCAACGGATAGGCCGGGCAAAATTAAGCGAAGAACTTCCCCATTTCATCGATTTGGGAAAGGAGATATTTTCGATAATTTCTACGATCAACTGTTTGATAATTTCGGCAGTTTCCTGTCCGGCAATTTCTTTTTTGACAGCAATTTTCTCGCCTTTGGTGGATTCGACCAAAAAGATGTCTTCAGGATTGGCATTTGCACCACGCAAAAAACCCAGCGCAGCTTTGGTCAGATTGCCTTCCGCATCATAAGCAGCAGTTTTGGCGGGACCGATCCTTTCGATGATCTCGTCGCTCTGCTTCGTCTGCAAATCGGTAATTTTGATGGCAAAGCGGCGTGGTGTGCTGAATGTTTTGAGGTTGGAAAAAGACAGCTTCTTTGCTGCTAAACCCTTTCTGAAATGTTCTTCTATTTTATTGATCGCAGCAGCAATGTAACCGGCTGGAATTTCTTCCACTCCCAGTTCAAGCAAAAAATCTTTTATCGGCATCCTTACCCCAAATTCAAATTTGTTCCAAAAAATAAATCTGTAAATTTATGTCTAACCTTTTTTCGGAGAAATGAAATGAGTAAATGAACTCACCCTGCTGTCCCTCTCTTACTCCTGCGGAAAAGATGACAGAAAAGATGATCGTTTTCGTCGAAAGCCGACACTTACGTCGCAAGCGAGGGAATATAAGATTCCTTTGAAAGAAATTAACGACACACCTTTCCGAATCTTCTTCCACAAGAAACGCATGCAGACAAGCTTCGGAAGGGAATACTATTTGGACTTCTCGTCCCGGGGTGTCCACCTTGTTTCTTGCTTTCGTCCCGAAAGCCCCACAAATCTGATCGAGGACGATCAGCGAAAACATCTGGTTTCCGCCACGGAGTGTCGGGCTACTATTTTCACACACTCTGCCCTGATTCAGGGGGAAATACATCTTTCACATATTCTTACACTTTTTTACTTTATCCTTGGAAATTCCGGGTTGGATATTGGATGTTTGAACTCCCCCAGCCCCTCTTCAAATCAAGAGGGGAGCGGATTTATTTCTTTAAACACATTTCTTCGTTCTTTTATAAATTTAGTTTCTTGCAATCCCCAAACTTTGCCACATCTCCCCCGAGAATATTTGAAAGAAGTTGAGGCAAAGTGATCAATTCTTTCGCATTCGACGACTTATCCTGTCGAAGCTTTAGCGAAGTCGGAAGAATCTATTTTTTGAGTAGATTCTTCGTGAGAATAGCACAAAGAGTTTCTCAGAAAGACACGTTTTTTTAAAGAGCAATCAACGTTCGGAAGGTTCTATCCATCCAATATTTATAGGGAAAATTCGCAAACTTTTTGTATAGCGACGTTGCACGTTTAATCAACGCGCAACGTCGCTATACATCACTTCAACATCAACATACGTTTAGTTATCGTTTTGGACGGAGTTTCCAATTGATAAAAATAAACTCCACTGGAAACTTGTGTATTTTTAGAATCCTTACCATCCCACATCACTGAATACATTCCTGCTATTTTGCTTTCAGCTAAAAGTTGTTTCAAAAGCTGACCCTTTAAATTATAGATTGAAAGACTTACGTTTGTATCTTCCGGTAAGGCAAAGCTAATCGTCGTGGAAGGATTGAAGGGATTGGGGTAATTACTTGCTGATAATTCATTTGGCAACATCGGATCGTCCGGAGATTGCGTTTCTTCCATAATAGTAATCGGATATAGGTATTGAACATAATCATCCTCAACACTATGAATGTAGCTGATCATTCTGGCTTGTTCACCTGTTTGAATACCGGGTGTAACGGAAAATGAAGTTTCGTAATAATCGCCGGAAATAGCAATTTCTTCTTCAAAATATGGTTCACCGAATTTAGTGTAATCCACTTCGTAAGTAGCACCATTCAAGGTATTGGTATAATAGCAATCATATTCCGATTCAAATGCTTTGAAATCCGAAAAAGTGTAATTAGCGTTCGGAAGTTGTCCGAAAATTTCAACATCATCTTCATAATACAAAGTTGTTGGATTTCCAACTATTGAAATGTTTTCATCTCGATCCGGAGGATTCACAAAAAGCAACGGATCTCCTAATATGTTGTAAAGCTTGCTATTACCAATCGAAGCAGAACAATTAAGTTTTGCATCAAGAAGAGCAGCGCCCAGATAATTATAATCATTGATCATATTTTGGAAAAAAGCCAGAAATAGAAGGTGGTTTGAGTGCCCATCAGTCGAACCCCTGGGTGCAATAGTAGCAATTGCTCCACCAAATTCATACGTAAGAAATTGTTCTGCCATACAGTCGTATTCCAAAGAGCTAAAATCACCTACATCTACAGATGCAGCAGTAAAAAGAGGAAGTTTATCTGCATTCTGTAATAATTGTAGTTGAGTAGAAGCTCTGAAATATTCCTCATCCCCCAACACATCTTCGTTTCCGTGTCCAATATAATGCCAGATCAATCTGCCTTCATTTACCTTATCGATAACATCCTGAGCAGCTTCAGGTTTATTACCATTTGGATACATCTCATATTCAATTCCTAACACGCGGTCTAGCCAAACTGCATCAGATAACACTTCGGCTGTATCCTGAGATCTGGCTGTGTGATTTAAACCACTATTGTAAGTTAATCCTTCCAATTGATTTCCTTTATGTTCATCATCCACGACCATGAGCATTTTATTACGCCACCAACCAGTTGTGGGGTTTGTGATATACTGAATGTTCCTATTTATTATAAGATTTAATTGATCTTCATTCTGAGCTGGAAATCTGCCAATGGGAACATCCGGGTAATAATCTGTATCTAATAATACAAATTCATCATCAGAATATTCTGTAACAATAATCCGGTTTTTATCATTAGGAACGTTCCAGTCCTCAGTTCCACTTCCCATTAATAAAACAGAACTATCTAACCAAACAGTAGGATCATCAAAGAATTCTATCAAGTATTCTCGGATCGCATCCGGATCTGCAACTCCGCCATTCATTTGATCAAATATGTCCTGCTGATCGACAACTACACGTTCAATTTGAAATTCATCCCAATAGAAATCTGCAAATAGGTTTGCCTGAGTTAAGAATTCTTCGGGTGCGATTATAATATGCTGCCCTGTTCGCGCTCTTTCAATGTTTTCCTGTTTTTTAGAATTAATCGCATTGAGATTGATCAGCATGAGAATCATGCCTATGATTGTAAGTCGCTTTGCCATATTTTTCCCCTTTTTTGAAATTATTTGCAAAGATAATAAAGCTATCAAGGCTGTTCGGCAACTCCCAAAATATTTATTGTAAAAATGAAAAATTAAATCAATTTCTTATTCGGATGCTATTTCAATAAAAGGATTTTTTTCTGCAAGGATTTTTTTTTTGTAGAAAGATAGTAAAATATACCCGGCTTTGTAGAATGTTATTTCCCTCTTATTGTCATCCTCAGCTTGACTGGGGTTTTCCTTTTTCATAGATTCCAGATTTCTCGGGAATGACAGCTTTGTCTTTCTGACGTTTCTTGCACGTAGTTCTTCGGAAGAATCTCAATGCAATAATAGAACTGAAATTAAGATTCAATAGATTCTTCGTGAGAATAGCACAAAGAGTTTCTCAGAAAGACACGTTTTTTTTAAAGAGTAATCAACGTTCGGAAGGTTCTACCCACCCAATATTTATAGGGAAATGTCATACTCGACCACGATCTGGTATCTCATTTGATTGATTCCCGATTTCCCGAAAATGACAATTAACCTTGCTAAGGTCGTACACACCCCACGGCTAAAGCCGCACCCCTCTCAAGAGGGAATTAACCTTCGCAAGGTTTAGGTATAATTATCTTCTAAAATATATAATTCAGCGTAATCTGGTTCACATAACCCAGATCGCCGTAGGAAACCACCGCATAATCCAATTTGATCTTATATTCACTCAGATCGAAGCCAAGGCCAAAAGACATACCGGAAAGTGCGTCATCACTGCCGCCCTGCCAGTCTTTGGCATTAGTTTTATAACCAGCACGCAAAGCCAGCAACGGAAGAGGTTGAAATTCCATCCCGATCCTGCCGGTGTAATCATAATTCAAAGGTTTATAAATATCAGCGGTCAAATAAAGGTTATCTTTAGGATGCAGATTGAAACCGACCGTGGCAATGGTCGGCAGGTTTTCTTCGTATTCTTCGGAAGTGTAGTAGGAAAGCTGCTGGCCTATATTTCTGAGTGCAATTCCCACTTTCAGGTTTTTGCTGGTGGTTTGATGCATGATGCCAACATCGATAGCAGCAGCAGTGGCGGTGTGTCCGTCGATAGATTCCCTTAGATATTTTACGTTTATTCCCATATCCAGCATGTCCAGAAGATAACGAGCTACGCTTACTCCGAAAATGATATCTGAAAAACCGAAACTGCCGTCCGTTCCGCCATATTGCCCGTATTCATCCACCAGTGTTTTGTCTTCGGTGGCAGAAAGAACTTTGCTGAAAACAGCGAAAGTGGTTTTTTCATCAAGAGGATAGGCATAAGCCATCGATCCGCAATTTATTCCATCCAGGTAGCTCATATAGGTCACCGTTGCTTCCATCCGGGAAAGCTGAACCAGCCCGGCGGGATTAAAAAACACAGCACTGGCATCATTGGAAAGCCCGGTGTAGGCATTTCCCATGGCAGCAGCTCTGGCTGAATAGTTTACTTTAAAAAAAGTTAGTCCGGTCGTCCCGGCATCTTCATCAATTCCCATCAAAAATAAGGGTGCTAACAGCAGTAATGATAGAATTCTAAATTTCATCATTCACTTCCTCTAAAATTGTACAAAGTTCATCTACTGAAGTACAATGCAAGATCCTGTCGCGATTTTCTTCTTTGCGGAAAAAGTTTGAGATCGCACTCAGAACCTTCATATATACTTCTTTCATTCTTTCCGGCACAGCGATCATGAAGATGATCTGCACCGGTTCGCCGTCAATCGAGTCGAACTCCAGTTCGTTGTCAAGCAGATAGACGGCAATCTTCAATTCATCCACCGCATCGGAACGGGCATGAGGGATCGCTACTTTCCTGCCAATGCCGGTTGACATCAATTTTTCACGGTCGATGATCGACTTGAAAAATCTCTCAGGAAATTTTACTATGCCTTTCTCATATAAAAGTTCTACCATTTCGTTTAGACAACTTTTTTTATCTAAAGCGTAATATTTTAATTTTATTAATTCTCTCGCAAACATACTCATTAAATCTTTCCCCGATCACTATTCAAGCATTTCAAACGCATCCATTTATTTCCTTGACTTGAAACAGTCAAATAATTTTTTGTGTTGCAAATTAAATAAGTGAGTGAGGTTAACACAAATGACAGGAACAAAGAAAAAGCAAATTATCGTTATGGCATTTTTTTATTTGATCGCATTGAACATCTTTGCCGGCAGTATTCCTGCTGAGACCGTAATTGCCGAATTTGACGGCGGCAGCATATCGATGGGCGACTTGGATGCTCGAATTGAAATGATCCCGCCAATATACCAGCCGAAATATGCTACACCGGAAGGAAAAGAATCACTTCTCAATGATCTTTGCACGGAAGAATTATTTTTTCAGGAAGCTCTGGCTCGAAATGTGAAACAGGATGAAAGATATTTCAGTTCAATCGACAACCAGGTGAAATCTGTTTATTTTAATGAATATAAAAAGGAAGTTATTGATGAAGAATTAACCTATATAGATGCTGAAAAGAAAGCTTATTTCAATGAAAATAACACTTTATTTGCCGGCAGAACCTACGAGGAATCCGAAAAGGAAATCGAACAAAGACTGCAACCGCAAAAAGAAAAAGAATTTATGGCTGGCATAAAGGCAGAACTTTTTGCTAAATATGAAGTTAAGCTCAATGATGATGTTATCGCTTCTTTCAACCTGACCGCTATCGACAGCAACATGGTCAATGCAGATCAGATCCTCGTTACCGGCAATAATCCGGATATTGAGCTTACCGTGGGAGAATTTGCCACTAATTATGCAACCTTGCCGGACCAAAATAAAGCCGCCATCCGCACTAATGAAGATTTGAACAAATACCTGCAAAATTGGACTGAATTGGAAGTTTTCTTCCTTAAAGCTGTAGAACTGGGCTATGAAAACTATCCAACCGTGAAAAGCACTATTTCCCAAATCCATCGCAACATGATGCTGCGCACCGTGTATAATCAATTAGTAGTTGATCCCATCGATATATCAGATAAGGGAATGCGGAAATACTACAAAGAAAATATCGCTGAATTCAGCACCAATCCCTACCGCAAGATCCAGACTTTCGGATTTGAGAACGAAGACGTCGCCAAGACTAAGCAGAAGGAAGTTAAAAAGCTCATCAAGAAAAAAGATGATGCTGCAATTTCTGCTCTCATCGCCGAAAGCTCCGTTTACACTGCCAAAGATGGAGTTCTTGATCATGTTTATCATAACGGCATTATCCCCGGCATCGGAAAAGATGAAGTTTATAATGAAATGGTTTGGAGCACAAAACCGAATAAACTGAGCAAGATTTTTAAGAATTCGAAAGATGTTTATGCTTTCATCCGCATTTTGGAAGACGTGAAAGCAGTCGCTTCACCTTTCGACAGCATCACCGTGAAAGTGAAATCACAGATGATGAAAGACCTTTCCAAAAAGAATTTTGAAGATATAACGATTCAGCTGGAAAAGAAATATAATTTAAAAAAATATCCTGAAAGAATGATCGTGATCCTGACATCTGAGGAGTATTTCAACAAAGCTGAAAACGCTCAGAAACGCCGCAAATTCAACGATGCTATTTTCTATTATGATCAGGTAATCAAAAACTATCCTAATAACGTGGACGATTACAAGGCTACTTTCATGAAGGGATTTTTATATGCGGAAGAACTGAAGGAAAAAGAGAAAGCTCTAGCCTGTTTCAATGATGTTCTAACTAAATTTCCGGAAGGGGAACTTCACGAATCGGCAAAATTTATGATTGACGAACTGGAAGGAAAGAGTAACTTATTAGATAGCTTTGAAAGTGAAAGTTCTTCAGAAAGAACTGAAGATATGAACAAAACCGAAAATCCTGAAAAATAGGATAAAAGGTTTTGCATAAATAGGGTGTTTTTGAAATTAATTGACCCACCCCAGCCCTCCCCAAAGGAGAGGGAAAATAGTGGGTTTAGACAATTGGAAGTTTCATTTCCTTCTCCTTTGGAGAAGGT
>JAUSOT010000147.1 GCA_030656075.1 Candidatus Cloacimonadales bacterium | reverse complement strand
CAGTTTGCAACTCGTTGGTTTTAGGTTAGTTTATTCATAAAAAAATGGAGACTGAAAATGTTTGGAATAGGCAGAGGATTTGGCAAAGGCGGCGGCGGTAAAGAATGCGGAAAGCATCAGCATCCTTTTAACTCTCGCTTGAAATGAACGTCCTAAATTTAAACTTTTCTTTACAATCCGAAGATTGGATTTATCTTTATGGTATTCTCTAAATTTTTGTTTCAGGTCTTCATCTGCAAGTTCGTCTGAGCCACCGTCAACTTGTAAATACTCTATTTTTTGAATGTCAATTTTGTAAACTTCTATAAATCTGTCGACAATAATTGAAAAAGTGTTAGGCTGTCTGTGGTCAACGGTCAGATCTTCATATTTCAAAAGTTCTCCTGTCTCCTGGCACTTTACCTGTCCTTTCTTAGAAAATTTGTCAAAATAGGCAAGTTTTACGTTTCTTAAATCTTTTTGAATTGCTTGTCTACAAGCTTCGCTGAATTTTGTAAAGTAAGTTTTCGGAGCATTTATTCTTTTTGTGTATGAAAAATATTCGGTCGAATTGTCCGTCCTCACCAATTCAAATGATTTTGTGTTGTATTTAAGCCTTGCAATTCTAATGCATTCTATACCAACACCAATTTTTTCTTTAACTTTTGGATGAGTTTCAAGTAACTCTAAAATGTTTTTAAAGTCGTCTTGGTTTAATTTTTCTCCAAAGTCGTAAGAATTCAAAATAGTCTTAAAGTGATTTAATGCGTCCTTTTTGGTCGCAAATATTTTTTCTCCAATTTCGAGTTTATTACTCATATGGCGTTTCTATTTGCGTTAATGTTTAATATCAATTCGTTAGGACTTGGAAAATCTATTGGCAACAAGTCAATTTTAAAAGGTAATTCCAAGTCTTTCAAATCCTCAATTTTTTTGTCTAAAAGTCCGTTCTCATTACAATAATTAAAAGTCAGCTTTAAATAGCGTCTGATTATCATTAATGGTAAAAATTGACCCCTAAAATTCATCCATTCCATTAAGTCTTTTTTCCCTTTGGAACTATTACAAACTCTACATGCAAAAATTAAATTTTCTGCATCGTCCTTTCCTCCAAACTTCTGAGGAAAAATATGATCTAAAGCTAACTTATCTGTCGAACCGCAATAATTACAAATCTGTCCAGTTTGAAGTTTGATTTTCTCATCGTCAAAAATTGTCCGCATATTCATCGTTCCATCTTTAAGCCCTTTGAATAATCTGGATCTAACCATGAAGTTAAACGCTCCATATTTCTCTTGTTTCTTGTCAACAGCAGTATGAGCCATTGCCAAATTCGAGTATGATAAGTAAATCAATTCTCTAACTGTCTCAATTTGTTGTTTTGCCATTGTCAAGCCGTTCGTTTCATTGCTAATTTCTGCTTTCATTTTTTTTATTTTATTGAGTAATTTGTCCCGGGTCCAGTTCCATGCTTTTCAATTAAATTTTTATTTATCAGTTCAGGTAGAATTCTCTTTACGGTTGGGCTTGGTATATCAAGCTTTTTAGCAATATCTCCTGATTTACATCCAGGATTATTGCCAATAAATGTGATAATAGATTTTTCTCTTGGTGATAATTGTGTCTCAATACCGCTTTGTTCCAGTTTATTTAATAACTGATTTTGAATATTCTTTAATGCATCAAAAAAGAAATTTACCCAATCATTTACATTTTCATTTGGTCTTTGAGCCTGACAACTTCTTAATACTCTGTAATATTCTGATTTCCTATTTTCAATTTCATGCTCAAAACTTACATATTGAATCCATTTATATCCATTTTTCAATAATAGCAAAGTTGATAAGAGCCTGCTTAATCTGCCATTTCCATCTTGAAAAGGATGAATGCTAACAAACTCATACGCAAACAATGCACTTTTAACTAATGGGTGAGTTGTTTTATCTTTTTTGTACCAGTCAATTAAAGCTCTCATTGCATCTTGTGTTGCGAATCCTGCTTCGGCCGTTTGAAAAATTATTTGTTTAGCCCCATCAGGATAGCTGGCTTCAACTGCATTCGTGTGTTGCTTGTAATCACCTTTATGCCATTCATCCTTTTTACTATATTTCATTAAGATATTATGCAGATTTTTAATACTACTTTCTTTAATGGCAATATCTTCAAATGATTCCGTGATAATATCTAAAGTTTCAAAGTATCCCACAACTTCCTGTGAATCTCTATCTGAAAGTTTTGTAATATCAATTTGTTTGAGTAGAACTTCAACTTCTTTGTCACTCATTTTGGAACCTTCAATTCGAGTCGAAGCCCCAACACTTCTTACCGTTGCGATTGATTTTAGTTGTTTTAAACTTTGACCTTCTTTTTTTTCTATTGAAGCCCACGAAGCATCAAATCTATCAATTTGGCTAATTAGTCCTACTAATTTCCAGTCGAGGTTTAGTTTGAAAGTGTGCACTATATTTTCCATAAAACAAATATACCAATTTTAGTTATCAGTGATACGATATGATTCGTTTTTATCCGATAAATATTCGATGTGCAATGATACGATATAATTCGTTTTAATATGATAATGATTCGGTTTCAAAATGCCATGGTGTTTATTTTTTCTTTTACCCATCACAACCACCTTCCTCTTCGTTTCATTGCTTATTTCTGCTTTCATTTTTATTATATGGAATTATTTATAAAATCGAATGTTAGCAGTCAAGCACAATATCTCAATCGAGTCGGGTTCTTCAAAAACTCGACTTGGGTGAGCAATTTACAAAAGATGCAAATGATGCTTTGAAAGAAACCCTGACAGCGTTAAGCAGGAAGATTCTTTGAATGAAACGCTGGCAGGGTTAAGCGAGAATAATCCTTAATAATGGGAAATGAAGGAGAAATATAAAGACCAAACTTGACACAGGCGGTAAATGAGAACAGTTTGCAACTCGTTGGTTTTAGGTTAGTTTATTCATAAAAAAATGGAGACTGAAAATGTTTGGAATAGGCAGAGGATTTGGCAAAGGCGGCGGCGGTAAAGAATGCGGAAAGCATCAGCATCGTTCCTGCCGGGATGCTTCTCTTTTAACGGAAGCTGAAGTTGGAAAGAAATACATCATCCTCAATAATCCCGACCTGAAAACCATGGAAATGGGGCTCTATCGCGGTGGCGTGATCACGGTTCATAAAAATGAAGAGGACAATCAAAACATTGTGATCGGAGTGGGAGATTCACGCTACATAATCCCGCGCGAACTCGCCGGTCGAATTCGCATTAAATAATGCTGCTACAAATTCTGCAATTATTTGAAGAAAGAAAGACCATCTCTTTGAGCGATCTTTCTCTGCATTTTAATATTGATAAATCTGCCATGCAGGGAATGCTGAATGAACTGGTGAAAAAGGGTAAGATCAGCAGAAAACACCTGGAGTGTGAAACAGGCTGCACGGGCTGTGGAATGTGTTCACTTTCCGATGAAAGAGATACCTACATCTTAAATTTATAGAAAATGTTCCCACACTATTCAGCATGGGAACTGATATTTTTAGCTCACGGATTTTCACGGAAACGCACAGATTTTAACTTTGCGTCTTCGCGCTCTTTGCGGTTTAGCTTAATTTTCCTTCATCCAGTTAACCAATCCCTTCATTTCGAAAATTGCCATCAATTCTTTAGGAAGCGGAGCGAATTTGAATTCTTTTTCATTGATTTTAATAGAACCGTTTTCCATATCCACAAATACTTTATCACCTTGTTTGTAAGCATCTACCACTTCCGGTAGCACAATAATTGGCAGACCCTGATTTACCGAAGAACGATAGAATATTCGATTCACCGACTTGACGATGACGGCTTTTATCCCGGCATGAGCCAGACCAACTGCGGGATGTTCACGCGAACTGCCGCAGCCGAAATTTTCACCGGCAATGATCACATCTCCAGCTTGTACTTTCTTAACGAAGTTCTCATCAAAATCCACGAAAAGATGGGGCATGATGGCAGCAGGATCGGAACTGAGAACCTGGTAAGTGAGATTTCCGGCAAACATCTGATCGGTGTTCAGGTTATCCACATCGGAATAATTCCAGACACCCTTTTCTTTTCTGTTATCATCCGGTTCGATATCCACCGTTGAACTTTGTGCTTTGGGATAGGGGAATTTATCATTAAATGCTTTGCCACGCGGATCGGTGATCTCACCGGCAATTGCACTAAAAGCAACGCAGGCCGGAGAAGCCAGATAAATCTGTGCTTCTTTGTTTCCCATGCGGCCTTTGAAATTGCGGTTGGCTGTGGAAATTACCGTGTAACCATCAGCAGGAATGCCCTGACCTGTTCCCAAACACGGACCGCAGGAAACTGCCAGCACGCTGGCGCCTGAGTTGATGAAGGATTTGATATAACCTTTTTCCATCGCTTCCAAATAAATTTCGCGACTGGCTGGGATCACTAAGAGTTGGAATCCATCCGCTACTTTTTTGCCTTTCAAGATTTTCGCGGCAATTCCCAAATCTTCCAATCTGCCATTCGTACAGGTTCCGATCAAACCTTGATTAAGTTTTATTCCCTGCACTTCTGAAACAGCTTTCACATTATCCACATGATGCGGCGCAGCCACCAGCGGGAAAATTTTATCTAAATCGATCTCGATCTCTCTTTCATATTTGGCATCTTTGTCTGCCCAGATGCCGTTCTTCAAAACTTCCGAAGTTTCCAAAACTTCGGAAGTTTGGGTTTTAAGAAATTCTTCCAGAACTTCATCAGCGGGAAAGACAGCATTTTTAGCACCCATTTCCGATGCCAGATTGGCCAGGGTCATTCTTTGGGAAATGGAAAGTGTTTTCACACCATCACCGTGAAATTCGATACTCATATAATTAGCACCATCCGAGCCAATCATACCAATTATCCAAAGTGAAATATCTTTGGCATAAACGCCGGACTGCAGATTTCCTTTCAATGTTACTTTGAGTGTGTTGGGAACACGGAACCAGGTTTCACCACGTTTCCAGATTCCGGCCGATTCTGTGCGGTCGATACCGGCAGCGAGAGCATTAAAAGCGCCGGCAGTGCAGGTATGGCTGTCGCTGCCCACGATGATCATGCCGGGTTTGGCATGATAGCTCATCACCTGGTGACAGATGCCGTCGCAGACGTCATGGAATTTTTTGATGCCCTGATCTTTGACGAAATTGCGGATTGTTTGATACTGATTTGCCAGCTTGGCATCGGTGGGCGGAGCGTTGTGATCGAGTACCACCAAAAGCTGATCAGGATCGGCAACTTTGGTTCCACCCATTTTATTGAACGTGACTTTGATGCTGGCTGTGTTATCGTGAGTGAGAATGATATCGGGTTTGCGAAAAACGATTGCTCCAGTTTCCGCTCCCAGAATTTTTTCTACAAAGGTTTTTCCCATTATTTCCTCCAATGTGAATTGTAAATCGGACTTGACTTGCAACGAAGTGCGAGTTAAGAACGATTTCGGACGTTAATTTATATCTTTCAAATGCTTCGTCCTTCGACAGAGCCTGTCCTGAGCTTGTCGAAGGGCTCAGGATGACACAAGCTCAGCATTTTGAATAAATAGAATTAGATACACACTTATTTTTTACAATAGGTTTCCAAGCAGGGGCCTGGAAACCAGGAGATGCCCTGCGCACATTCTTCAACTTCGCTCCAGCCTTCGTCAAGCTTCGGTCAGGCAGGCAGGATTACAATATTTTATTCAAACACAGAAATCTGTCATGGTGAGCGTAGTCGAAACACCAGATTTCTGTAGTAAAACTCAGATTATTTTATTTATCCCAACAACCCATCTCTCTTATAAATTTCCATCTGCACATCGAAGAATGAATTGATTTTGAGAGATTTGCCATTTTCCAAATTTGTAACTTCTCCACTTTCCAAATCAACTTTGATCATATCGCGCTGTTTCAATTGCAGTTCGGAAATGCAACAATAAGTCAGAATTGGGAAGCCGGCGTTGATGGCGTTTCGTTCGTAGATCGCACCGAATGATTCAGCCAGAATCGCTTGAATTCCCAGAGATTTGAAACAATCCACTGCTTGCTGACGGGAACTTCCGGCACCAAAGTTTTTGTTGGTGATGATGATGTCACCGACTTCGGCTTTTTTAGCAAAATCTTCCCAACCTGCCAGATTATCAAAAGCATATTGTCCCATTTCGTTGATGTCGGTGATCGTCAGATAACGATTGTGGAAAATCATATCTGTGTCGATGTCATCCTGCTCAATGATCCAAACTTTTCCTTCTACCACTGTCGGTTTTTCACTCACAGCTTTTTTCTTTTTGGCAACTTTTCCGAAACCGCCTTTAGCAGCAAATTCAGCCGGTTTTTCTGGGATGTCGTCGGGAGTGGTGATGTAACCTGCAACAGCAGAAGCGGCAACTTCGGCAGGTGATCCCAGATAAACTTTTCCTTTTCCCTGTTTCCCGGCAAAATTACGGTTTCCGGTACTCACGGTTACTTCATCCGGTCCGTTCTGTCCCACCTGCCCGGCAGCGCAACCCGCACAACCGGCATTACTGACCAATGCTCCGGCATCTTTGAAGATATTGATGATGCCTTCTGCTAAGAGTTGCTGCCAGATTGCATCGGTAGCAGGAACGATTTTCAAGACTACGCCGGGTGCAACTTTACGGTCTTTCAGAATTTCGGACACCAGCTTCATGTCTTCGTAACGGCCGTTCGTACAGCTGCCTATAAAAGCGGAATCGATCTTCGATCCCTTCAATTCCTTAATATCGATGGCATCGTCGGGATGGCCGGGGCGTGACATCATCGGTACGAATTTGCTCATATCCAATTCAAATTTCTGCTCGTAAACAGCATCTTCATCTGCCAGAATTTTGGCAATTTTCCGTCCGGAACGTTCTTCGGCGTATTTGATGACTTCGTCATTGGGTGGGAAGAGAATGATGATCGCTCCCATCTCGGTAGCCATGGAAGATATCGTGATGCGCTGATCCAGAGTGAAGTTCTCGACATCTTCGCCATAGATTTCCACAGAATATCCCAGAAGCTGATTGGCACCGAATTTATTCAGCAGATTCAGCACGATATCTTTGGCATAAACGTTAGCCGGACGCTTGCCGTTCAAAGTAATTTTCACGGATTTGGGAACTTTGAACCAGCTCTTGCCATTTGCCCAGGCTGCGGCAATATCCTGATCTCCCATTCCCTGGCCAAAAGCGCCGATCGCTCCCAGAATATTGGCGTGGGAATCGGTGGAAACTATGGTACAACCGGGATAAGCAATGCCTTTTTCAATGACGAGATGAGTTCCAATTCCGGCATCGATATCATAAATTTTGATGCCTTTTTCGCGAGCATAAAGTCGGCAGTATTGCTGATTGGCTGCGTACTTTTGGTCGCTGCCGGTGGGATTGCAGTCAAAAGTGAAAAACGTCTTGAAAACATCATCAACTTCCAAACCATTATTCACTAAATTTTTTACAACATTAGCACCGCCGAAATCACGGGCAACGCGCACATCGATTTCAATATCGATGATTTCTCCCGGCTTCACCACATCTTTGCCACTGTGGTTTGCCAGGATTTTTTCTATTAATGTTAAAGCCATATTTTACTCCTTGTTTCTTCTTCCCCCTTGGAAGGGGGACTTATAGGGGGTTTTCCTCAAAAGATCAGTTATTATTGATCTTGCCAAACCCCTCTGAGTCTCCCCTTACGAAGGGGAGTTTGCACATCTATTACTTTATATTCTTCCTGAGAACGGCGTGCAAGAAACGTCAGAAAGACATGGTCGCTCTACACCTGCAATCTGCTCTTAAACGGCAGGAAAGTCATGAAATCGGCATGATGAACCAGATAAGCTTCAGTGGTTCTTTTCACCATGTCACCTTCTCCGGCGTGAGTAGCGATGATGTGACAAACTTCTGCTGAAATGCCAAATTCTTCTGCCAATGAAACACCGCTGAAGGGATGCCGCAAATATTTGCCATACGTTCCCTGCACAGCTTTGCCGTTTTCATCCAGTACATATTCCAAAAGTTTTCCAACGTCTGCCAGAATCGCACCAGCAATAAGAACATCCATGTTAACGGGAAGTTCACCATGATAAAACTCATTACATTTTTCACCGGCAGCTTTGGCAATATGCACCACGCTGCGTTTATGATCCATGAAAGTAACTTTCAGGTCGGGACCGCAGAGCAAAGTGAAAGGAATAGTCTGCAAATCGGTAGCAGTGAGTACACTTCTCTGCAAAGCAGCTTCCCAGGTTCTGGTAACTTTTTCGCGTAAATCATCATCTTGAATCCATTCGATTTCCGGCCAGAGTTCCAGCATATTCATCATTTTTTTTCTCCTATTTAGAACTTACGAAGTTTATCTTCCAAGAAAATCCCACAAGAAACTTCGGAAGTTTTGGTTGTTTATAATGCCGCAATAATTGCATCTGTCATTTCAGATGTGGAAGCAGCGCCTTGTTGCATAACTTCCTGACTGCCGCGCAGTTTTAGCATATCATAGGCGCGAACTTTGCCTTCTTCCACAACTTTAGCAATTGCTTTACGGATACGATCTGCTTTGCCCACTTCACCGAGATAATCGAGCATCATGCAGGCGCTCATGATCATCGCGATGGGATTGACTATGGAAGGATTTAGATTTTCATATTTCGGAGCGGAACCGTGAGTAGGTTCAAAGATAGCAACTTCTTCACCAATATTGGCACTGCAGGCAAATCCAAGACCACCAACTAAACCCGCAAAACCATCGGAAACAATATCACCAAACATATTTCCAGCGATAATTACACCATATTTTTCGGGATCTTTGGTCAGCCACATCATCTGTGCATCGATGTTTGTGTAATCGAAGTGGATGCCTTCATATTCTTTTGTCATATTTCGGCAGATAGCCAGCATCATGCCGCTGGTTTCGCGGATTACATTTGGTTTTTCGCATAAAGTCACGCGTTTGTAACCGAATTTTTTGGCATATTCAAATGCCGCTCGAATAATTCTTTCCGAATATTTTTTGGTGAAAATTCGCGTAGAAATCGCTAATTCATCTTTGGGACACCAGCCGAAATTCTTACTGAACTTAGGATGTGTCATAAAAGCATCATAAACCTGCTGTGGCGGATCTGTCCATTCCACACCGCCATACAATCCTTCCGTATTCTGACGGAAGACAACTACATTTACTTCCGGTTCTTCGATCGTGTCATTCGGTCCTTTGCGGATGAAATTGAGCGGATTTCCTTTAAAAGAAATGCAGGGACGTTGACAGATATCCAGCATAAAATGCTGACGCAATCCCACGATGGGACTGTAGTAAACATAGCCTTTACCGGCTAAAGCGGGGTCGAGTTCTTTGACTGCTTCGCTTTTTGGTTTGGAAGTGATGGCTCCAAACAGAGCGATTTTGTGCTTTTCGATCAGATCAAGTGTTCGTTGCGGAAGCGGATTGCCTTCCTTGCACCAGAATTCCCAGCCGATATCGGCATGCACATAATCGGCCTCAAAGCCCACAGCATCCAGCACACGGATCGCTTCTGGCAATACAGTTTTGCCAATGCCGTCTCCCGGCATCGTAACTATTGTTCTTTTGCTCATTTGCTTTCTCCTTGTTCCGGCGTAGTCTTTTGGGAAGGACAGAAACCGGACTGTATTTTTATTGTTTTTTATTTTAAAGATCGAATTTATTTGTGTCCCCAGTACGGACACTATTTCATCAAAATCATCTTTTTTGTTTTTTCAAAATGGTTTGTTTTCAATTTATAAAAATAAATTCCGGAAGTAACCGGTTTGCCGGTTTGGTCTGTTCCATCCCAGATTATGGAGTGCGTAGAACGCGAGTCCCTCGCGTATGCAGCAAAAGAATTGCTGCATTCCAAAACTTTTACTTTCTGCCCCTTCAAATTATAAATTTCGATTTCGGTATTTTCGGTGTCTAAATCAAACGAGATGGTTGTGGATGGATTGAACGGATTCGGATAATTGGTCAGAAAGACTTCATTTTCAGGAAGCTCATTTTCAGTTGAAACGCCATTATTGAAAGATACAACCATCGAATCGATTGTCGTGTTCAGGCAGGCATCACGAGCGGTAACCTTGAAATAATAGAAGCCGTCGTCGAACTGGGTCGAATCGAAAAGCTGCGGCTCATCATTTTCTGTGATGAGCGAATCTCCATCGGAATTTGTGATTATATGATAATAATCCCGCACGTCATAATTACCCATCGATTGACAGATATCGTCTTGGGAATAGATAGTATTAACAGCCAGGTCAGTCCAATAATTGCCGAAATACTCATCGAGCAACATATCGAATTTGAAGCTAAACAGTTCGTACAAAGTGGAATCGGGATTGCTGGCAGGGTGCAGTGAAAAACGTAAATCCCACACGTCGATCCGCCAATCACAATTGCATAAATCATGACATTTGGCAATGATATCAAATTCTCCCTGCAAATTTAACGGATCGAGATAATTTCCTGCAGCAGTTCGAAAAGCGAACTTGTCGTCATTAATAGCATTTTCAAATACAGGCGGGATCGAATCCTGTATGTTGGTAACATCCACCAGAGGATTATCGACCGTCCACCAGGTTCCATTCCAGAAAGTTCCTTCATCTTTTACCCGCGCAAAATGCGTGTGTGTAAAACCATAAACAGGCCAATCGTAAAGAGTGCCGAGTTGATCGCCGGCCTGCACTTCGCCTCCGGCATTCACAGTGATTGAATTTTGATTCAGATGAGCATAAAGATAGCCCTCTGTTTCCTCCGGAAGATTCTGATCGGCAATGGCAATTCTCCAGTAAGCGCTTCCACCGGTAGTCAGCACGGCTTTCACATAACCGTCGTGCACGGCATAAACTTCCTGATAATCTTCGCCCAAAAAATCTACACCGGGATGAGCATAGGAATCGCCTCCGTAATTTTGATGTTCTCCGTAACTGTTGCCAACAGGAAAGGCATAATCTCCGATTCCGTAAAGCAGAGGGCATTGAATCTCTTCATGTGTACGGTTTTTTTCCTGTTGATAATCGCAGGTAGTTTCTCCGGAAAAATTCATCAAATCGAAACTTGAAAAAAGTTGAAAACGAAATCCGGTTTCCAGCTTGGTTCTTTCTACGAAATATAGCTTTTCATCAATAACTTCTGCCTCGAAATACTTGCCGCCAAATGTGTATAATGATTTAAGATTATCTGCGATTTTATAAATATGTTCGGAGGTGAAAATCAAAGGTTCATTTCTGAAAAAAAGGATTTTTTGCGGAATGCTTTCCAAACTGAAATTACGATTTATCAAAATGAGCGAATTATCGGTAATGAAGGCAGGACGTCCAAAATTATCTACAGCAAAAACAACCGAATTTGGAAATCTGTCGATATTGAAATTTTCCAAGTTTAAAACCACAAGTTCCTTTCCATCGGAAAATGCTGCAAAACTTTTGTTTTCGGATAATGATAAATTGATGACTTTCGGAAATTTCTGAAGAAATCTTTCGTAACCGTTTTTGTCATAAATTCGCAGCCAGGTGGGAATGTTTTCTTCTATCGTTACCAAAGTCAAATAACCGTTAGGTAATTCAAACAGGGAATTTCCTGCTAATTTCAGGTTGTCGATCCGGATGAAATACTCATTATCTTCGACCAGAAATTTCTCATCAAGTTGCTTCTCAATATTGGAAATATGTCCGTATTCGTTCATAGTAACTTTGCCCGGCAGCGGCAGAAACGATAAACAAACTACAAAAACGATCAAAATTTTCATGCTATTCCTCCACTTGTCTCACTACATCGATCACGGTGCCGTCCACCCATTTGACTGCTGCCACTATCTTATCTGTGAATTTTGGTTTTTCCTGAACTCCGCAGATACGTTCGGCTTCTTCTTTCAATTCTTCGATAGTTTTAATTGGAAGATTGGAATTTTTCATTTTTTCCAACAAATCTGTTCGTCTCGGATTGATCGCAATTCCAAACTGTGTAACGATCACATCAATTAATTCTCCCGGTCCAACAACTGTTGTCACTTCATCGCGAATAACAGGAATACCATGGCGAACCAGTGGAAGTGGAAGAATCACATTTTTGGCATGCAGGCAGTTTTGCCAACCGCCGATTCCATGCAACAAATAGCCGTCTGAGTGAGTGACGACATTGCCGTTGAAATTCACATCGACTTCCGTAGCTCCTAAAATTGAAATATCCATCATGGAATTCAGGTTTCCCTTGGAGTGGAAATTATAAGCATTGAAAACCGGATAGTGATGATGATTGGCATTTTCTTCAATGCTGCGAACAGCTTCCAGATCGAAGGCTTGAGCATCCAGGATGTGTTCCATCGTGCCGTCTTTCAGCATGTCCACCATATACTTGGTACTGCCGCCGAAACCAACCTGAATTTTCCAGCCTTTTTCCCTGAAAATCTGATGCACATAATCGCCGATAGCAAGGGAAGTTCCGCCTGCTCCGGCTTGCATAAAACATTTATCCTTCAAAATTCCCGATTCCAGCAGAAAACGAGCTGTTAATTCTGCCAATTGAAGCCGGTCGGGATTTTTGGTGATTTGAGTTGTGCCTGAAATGATTTTTTCGGGAAGTCCAATTTTATCTACAACCACAACGTAATCGACGTAATTTCCTTCAATTTCCATCGGCATGCAGGGAAAATCCACCAGGTTATCAGTAACGATTATCACTTTTTCGGCAAATAATGCATCAGCTTTGGCATAGCCCAACACACCGCAGGCAGAAGGTCCGTGCTGACCGGTAGAATTGCCAAACATATCACAGGTTGGAGCTGCCAGTACAGCAATATCGATTATCACTTCACCGTCTTTAAGAGCTTGAACGCGGCCGCCATGAGATCTTAAAATTCCCACACCTTTCATTTTTCCGCGGGAAGTAAAACGTCCCAAAGGGCCATTCATGCTACCTTCGATATGATGAATTGTGCCATTTTCCAAATATTCAATTAGCGGTTCATGGCATGGAAAAGATGCGGATGGATACCAGATCAGATATTTGATTCCCCGTTCGCTGGCAATTTTAAAAACTTCATTGGCAATTAGATCGCCGTCTCGCAAGTGGTGATGAGTAGAGATAGTCATACCGTCTTTCAAACCTGCTTTCAGTAACGCTTCCTTCAAAGAAGGTAGAGTTTTATCTCCATCTTCAGGAAAATCCAGGCAGGTGGGAATGGAAGGTCCAATAATCTTTCCTGTTGGACGATGCTTCCCCAGACCCATAAAAGGAATTACTGGTTTGCCATTGATCTCGGTCGGGATCATTCGTCCCACGCCGTTTTTTATTTGGTTTATTGGCATATAATTACTCTCGTTACGAAGTTCGTCTTCGTAACACTTCTGTTCTTGCATTCCCAAGACGAACCTGGGAACAAGATTCTTTTTTGTTCAAGAAATAACCTCGTTACGAAGTTTGTCTTCGTAACGCATTATTTCTCTACTTTTCTGATCGTATCGAGAATTGTGCCGTCGATCCACTCGACTACGGCGACTGCTTCATCAGATAATTTTGGTTTTGCCGGAATTCCGCAAATTTGATCGATTTCTTTCTTCAAATCTTTTATGTCCCGAATTGGTAGGCCGGAATCTTTAGTTGCTTCGATCAGGTCTTTTCTAAGAGGATTGATGCAGATCCCACGCTCTGTAACGATCACATCGACCAATTCACCCGGAGCAACGAGCGTTGTCACTTCATCTTTGATCACCGGAATTCTGTCCCGGAAAGATGGAACTGCGAGAATTGTGCATTTGGCTATCATGCAATTCTGAAAACCACCAATTCCATGTAGCATTCTGCCGTCGCTGTGAGAAACGCAATTGGCATTGAAAGTGACATCAACTTCTGTGCTGCCCAGCACGATCACATCCATCATTCTGGCCAGGTTCCCTTTGGCATGAAAATCATAGGAATCAAAAACTGCGATGGGAATGTGATTGGGATTATCACGCAATGATCTGATCGCATCCAGATCGAAGGCCTGACCTTCAAAAATATATTCTGTTAGCCCACTTTCCAAAAGTTCGACCAGGAATTTTGTACTGCCACCCATTAGGCATTTTGCTTTGATTCCCTTTTTCAGCATAATTTCTTTCACGAAATGAACAAAAGCGAGGGAAGTTCCTCCGGCGCCAGCCTGGAAGCTGATTCCATCTTTCAGAATGCCGGCGGCATCGATGAATTTGGCGCAATATTCCGCGATTAATAATCTATCGGGACTATTTGTTATCTTGGTAGTTCCTGAAACGATTTGATCAGGATCACCGATTTGATCGACCACCACGACAAAATCGACATCATTTCCCATGATCTCCCAGGGATAGCAGGGAAAATCAATCAACGTGTCGGTGACAACGATAGTTCGATCGGCATATTTCACGTCGGCTTTGGTGAAAGCCATTGGCCCGAATGGATGCTTTCCCATCACACCGTTGGCATTACCGGTCATATCTGAAGCTGAAGCGCCCATCACAGCGATATCGATGTGTAGTTCACCATCAGCAATGGCGCGATATCTTCCACCATGACTTCTCAAATAGCCCAATCCGGGCATTTTTCCACGACTGCAAAAATCTCCCAAAGGTCCGTTCAAACTTCCTTCGATATGATGAACAACGCCGGATTCAATATGTTTGATGATCGGTGCATGACAGGGAAAAGCTGCGCTGGGAACCCAGATCAAATTCTTCACGCCGAGTTCCGCTGCAATGTCGAAAACCTGGTTAGCCAGGAAGTCTCCGTTCCTGTAATGATGATGAGTTGAAATCGTCATTCCATCTTTCAAACCTGATTTGATGAGAGCTTCTTTTAATGTTTCGACGATCTTATTTCCATCTGCCGGATAATCGATACAGGTAGGAACGTGCGGAGCAGCGCCTTTGTGAGTTGGCCAGTATTTATTCACTCCCATGAACGGGATCACTTTTCTTCCATTCACGATGGTTGGAACCATTCGTCCCGCAGCATTCAGCACAAATTTATCTGCTTTTTTCATTAGTTATTTCCTCCGACGCTTACTAGTTCCAATACTTTCTGAGCCCGTTTTACCACCGGTGCGTCGATCATTTTGGAACCAAGAGACACGACTCCTAATCCCTTTTCCTTTGCTTCTTGGAAGGCAGCTACTATCTGCTTTGCTTTTTCGATTTCCTTTTCAGTCGGAGCAAAATTAGCGTGGATCACCGGAATCTGGCGGGGATGAATGCAGCCCATTCCATCAAAACCCAGAGATTTGGAAGTAAGAACATTCTGCTTGAGGGCTTCCATATCATTCACATCAGAAAACACCGAATCGAACGACTGAACTTTGGCTGCCCGAGCGGAATTCACAATTTGAGAGCGAGCAAAGAAAGATTCGTTGCCTTCGGCAGTTCGCTGCGTTCCCAGATCGGCGGTGTAATCTTCCAAACCGATAGCCAGTCCAACCACATTTTCACAGCAGGCAATTTGATAGGAATTGATCACTCCCAATGCACTTTCTATGATCGGAATTAACCAGACTTCATAATTCAGATTTTTCTCTTTTTTGATTTTGGCAATTTTATTATTCGCTGCTTTGAGCTGGTCTGTTGTTTCGCATTTTGGCACGAGAATCACATTCACATGCTGCGGAATGATGTGATCGAGATCATCGAGTCCTTGCGGCAGTTGATTGATGCGAACCATTCTTTCCGCACCATAGAAGTTCACAGAACGAAGCGTGTTTCGCACCAGGATGGTTGCTTCAAATTTCTTGTCGGGAGCCACAGAATCTTCCAGATCAAGAATGATACCGTCCGGTTTGTAAATGCCGGCATTCAAAGCAAGTTTGGGTGTGTTTCCCGGCAGGTAAAGACGAGATCTTCTCGGACGGTCTTTCGCAGTTTGATCGGTATTTTGCGGAATGATTTCGAGCAGATATTCTTGGTCGGTTTCGATCAGTTGTTTTACTGCCGCCTCAATTCTGGCAGCGATCACAAAATCCAGTGCTCCTTGGTCTTCGATCTTTAATTTGGCGTTTTTGATGCCAAAGAATTTGAGTTCTTCTTTTGCCAGGGAAATGATCTGATCTCCGAAATAATCTTTAACTTTACTGATCAGATCTATTTTCAATCCGCCGCTTTTGGTAAGTTCGAGTGTTGCCATACAATCGGAGCGGATTTCCTTTCCATAATTTCCGGCTGTACTGATTTTAGCCATGATTACTCCTATATTTTATAAATTTTCTTTTGTTGCCTCATCCGTCTTCGTTTCACTCAGCCACCTTCTCCAATGGAGAAGGAAAAGCATTTCAAAGACATAAACTCTTTACCCTCTCCTTTGGGGAGGGCAGGGAGGGGCTAAATCTTTTATAAATCACACTCTATTTTTCTCGTTACGAAGTTCGTCTTCGTAACGCTATCCGGTGTTCCCCCCAAAAAACTTAGGAACAAGCTGCAAACTATCTGCGAAACAGGAGTTTCGCTTCCATAGACATTCCCAAAGAGGGCTTTGGGAACGAGAGAAAGATTATTAACCTTGTCAGGATTTCTTTCACATCGGGCGATATACTTAATCCTGCCAAGGTTTCTTTCACTTCTACTTTAAATGAAATTTCACTCTATTCATCTCACCCTGACATTGCTAACTGCAAGATATATTGAATGAAGCGATGGCAGAGTAAATTCTTTTATTTTAAATCTTCTTTCAAATATTTGTAATCTTTTTCCAAATTTCCCTGATGCGTGATGCAGGCTTTTTTGATCTCATCCGGCAGACTGGAATCATGGATCGATTTAGAATAATCGTTCAAAAGCATGCTTTGCATAAAGGGCATTAATCCAGCCGAGAAATTATCTGATGATTCTCTGGGAAATTCACAGGGAAGGTTATCCACCGCCATCACGGCAAATCCTTCGCCTTCATAACTGTCGGCAATATTTCCTGTTTTTGCGTCGTAGATAAATACCGGATTATCCGGCCAGGTATGTTTAACAGTGGCGGCTACCGAGCCTTTGATATCGCAGGTAATATCGCCAATAATTATCAGTTTTTGTTTTTTCCCCTGCAATGTTTGTAACACGGTTTTTGACAGAAATACGGGAGAATGAGGATCCCAATAAATAGCATTGATATAAACGCTGCAATAATTCAAATAATTTTCTAACCGTGATTTGTATCTGCTTGGATTGTTGTAGTAATGCGGCAAAGTGAACACTCCGTCATCTTTGCGTTCCACCATGTGTTTTTCTTTGAAAGTGGTCAGGTATATTTTGTTGTTTTTAAGTTCGGATTGTTTTGCCAATAATTCTTCCGGCTGAATGTCTTCTATGGGAAGCGCTTCCAGGATCAATCTGGCTCCATGCGACACGTGTCCGTATCCCATCAGGAAAACATTGAAGGGAACGATTTTATCGGGAAGGCCATTTTCTTCAATTTCTTTACCGATCGTTTTCAGATGTTTGATCGCATCTTTCACCGATTTATATTGAAACGCATGTTTAACTTTCAGGAAGGGAGTATCGAGACCATAATGCTCTTTCAATCTTCTGCCAAGGCCATGCAAAGTATCTATCGTGCCGGCATTTCCGGCATATTCACCAAAGAAAACCAGGCGGCGGTTTTCTTCGTCTGCGATCTTTTCATAATCCAGCAAGGTAACGCTATTATCCAAAATGTATTGCAGCATTGGCATATTGTATTCCTGTCCTTTGATGGTGTGAGAAAAGAAAAGATGGGGAATACCGTGAATTATGTCAGGGATGGGAATTTCTTTTACTCCGATAACAAAATCACATTGAGACAGATCATCACTTATCTTTGCGCCAACAGCTTCAAATTCGTCATCTGTATAAATGCGTATTTCAGACGGCTGAATAATAACTTCGAAGCCTTTTTCGATCAATTCCTTTACAGCTTGCGGATTCAGAGGAACGCGGCGTTCCCATTTATTTTTTGTTTCTTTCACTATTCCAAGTGTTTTCATAAAATTCCTTTTTTATCTCGTTACGAAGTTTCATCTTCGTAACGACGCTGATAACCATTATTACAAAATGTTCCCAAGCTGAAACTTGGGAACGAGTTATTTTTATGTCGGTAATTTGAGATCAATAAAATCTCTCAACTAACTTTATGTTCAATTTCTCCAGTTCCGTCAACACAGGATTATAAATATTCGGCAGGATCGGCATATGAACGCCTTTCACAGTAATTTTGTCTTCCAGGATCATGTGCACGCCGATGGCGGCAGGAAGTGAAACCGTGCGAGCTATGGATGTATCGCCATTAGGAATTCCGTAGTCGATCATGGTTAAGGTAATCTTTTGGGTTTTGTCGGGATATTCGGCGACAAACTGGTGATGCAGAACCAGAAGATCGCGTTCGCCTTTTTCATAAGACATTTTTTCCAGCATTATAGCCGTCAGCACATCCACGGCGCCGCCTTTTTTGATCGGGATCGGCGTTTCATCGAAGAAGCCCAGCCAGGCAAATTTTTTCAGGATCACACTTTCGGCCGGAAGATTATATTTTTCCATCAGCAGACATTTTAAGCATTTGTCTTTTCCAACTTTGAACATTTTAGTGAGAATGAAATCTTTCACCGTACCGGTCAGGTTGTCGAAAATTTCGTCTTCTTTATAAAATCCCATCTGAGAAAGAATGTACCATGTGTCGCAGTGACTGATATTGCGGAACGTTCCACGATACATGGTTTTGACGTCTTTCAGATTGTAAATGCCGATATAATCGAGAGAATTACGATTCGGATATGCCTCAAAAGTTCCAGCACCTTCCACGTCCACAAACCAGTAATTTTTGAAAAGATCCGGTCCGTCGATTTCGATGATCTTGCCGTCTTTCATATATTTGGCGCCATTTCCGGCAGCTTTCAAAACACCTTTGGGAGCCCAGGAAAATTTATAACCCAGAGGATTTGTGTTGGCATCGGGAGCCGGCAGTCCGCCGCAGTAGCTCATGAAACTGACGATCTTGCCGCCTTCTTTTTCAACTTTGTGGAAAATCTTCATGGCGCTCATGTGATCGATACCGGGATCGACGCCGATTTCATTCAGGATGATAATTCCGGCATCTTTGGCCTTCTGATCCAAAGCTCGCATGGCCGGGCTGATATAGGATGTGGTGACCATATCTGTTTTAAATTCGATACATTTTTTGGCGACTTCAACGTGTAAAGTTGCTGGAAGCAAGCTCACAACCAGATCGCTGTTTTTCACCAATTCTTCCATAGCAGATTCATCTTTGGTAAGAAAATGTCTGGCGAAAACATTGGGATGTGGGGCAGCTAATTTTTCAGCTTTGCTTAAAGTTCGGCTGGCAACGGTAACAATATAACCTTTTTTTGCCAGGTAATCCACCATCGGCTTCACGACAAGTCCCGCTCCGAAGATTGTTACTTTTTTACTCATTATATTCCTCCGAGTTTTTATATATTTTTTGATAGCAAATTTGGGAATGGAAATAAACGTGTCAACCCTATTCACGATTAATATTATTATCTAAATATAATATTCGATTCGTTGGGAAAAATCAGAATTATGCTTACCGGTGGAAAATATTAGCCTTTCTGCTCCTTTTTGTAGATCAGGAAGGCAGACAATGTCGGAACGAGAACAATCAGCAGGAAAGCGGCGATCAGGATGATTTGAACTGCCGAAGTCTCTTCTCCGACGAACCCGATAATAATGAAAATTACTCCACCCAGTGAAAAGCTCCAGCCGGCAATGCGATGCGTTTTTCGCCACACATTCTCTGAACTTAACGTCCAGGGAAGGCGCACTCCCAGATAAAAATTGGAAGGGATTTTCGGCATTAGATTTCCCAGGCAGACAAACATTAACCCGATTAGAATAAGAATGAAATGGCTGGAAGAAGGAACGACTTCTCTGGCGAGCAGAAGGGTATAAGCGTGGATCACGGCAAAAAAGAAAACCAGGATGTTAATGAAGGCAGGCATGATTTTCTGGAAACGTTCCGGATCTTTCCGATAGCGGGGAGATAGAGACGGAAAGAAAATAACCAGCAGCAGCATTCCGATATTGATGCCGGGAAAAAGAAATATTGCCGTCCATTTTCCACTCCAATCGTCTATTTCGCCTTGTAGATTCCAGTGCGATGGAACCCTGGCATCAGCAGGCAAAGACAATCCCAGATACAGAGATAAGATTATTTGTATCAATATGATAACAATTGCAATTCTAAAATTCTTAATTTTCATTACTGCTCCTTAAATTATTGTCATTCTGACGTTTCTCGCACGTTGTTCTGAGGAAGAATCTCTGTTTTCCAACAAGAAGAAAAGCTGAAAGAAATTTCAGCAGATTCTTCGTGAGCAAAGCCAAAAGAATCCTCAGAAAGACAACTAATTTCTATTTCATTTTCTGGAAATCTCCATGAAATAACTGATCACTTCTTCAATGATGGAAGTATTTAGAAAATATCTGATAAATTGTCCATTCCTTTCCGAACCAATCAGGTTGGCATTCTTCAATATTTTTAGATGTTCACTGATGGAAGGCTTGGAAATTTGGAATTGATCGGCGATTTCACCAGCCGTCATATCCCGCTGCTTGAGCAATGAAACGATCTTGCGCCGATTGACATCGGCCAAAGCTTTAAAAACCTTATCATTGAACATCTATACCTCACCAATTACCACCAAGACTAACATTTCGATTATTTAGTCTTTTGCCTAAATATCTAATTACGGTTTTTGAGTCAAGTTTTTTCAAACTTCGGATTGTTCTGATTTTCTTTTCTAATTTCTTTCTCAGATCATCCGAATGTTGGAAAGATGATAGGAATTCTCAACATTCGTAAGAATCCCGAAAAATCGGGATGCATTCCGAAGTGAGTCGGAGTTTTTTACCTCACCCCAGCCCCTCTCCTAATTCGTTAATTTCAATAAAATTAGCAGGCGAAGGGTAGAAAATCATTCAATGCGTTGGTTCAATCGTCTCGATTGAATCATTTATTTTGCTGGATTGTCCCGATCCGTTTAAACTATCAAATCAGCCTGTTTAAAAAACTGAGATTCTTCGTGAGAAGGATGGCAAGAATTTCTCCAACCTTCGTTTGACTTCGGTTTGGCAAGCAGAAAGACAGTTTTTTAGGATCAAGTAGTAAGATCGCGATTTGAAAAGTTGGTCTCAGCACTTTCTTCGTTTCATGATAATTGAAAAATCGAATTACTAAATCAAATTTAGCTTCGTGTTTCTTTGTGTTCTTAGCGGCATAAATTTGAAAATCATTGACACCAAAACCTCGGATCAAGCTTCTAAAATCATAAGGAAGAAGTGATGATGAATATCCAAAACTTCCGAAGTTTAGCTTTCAGAATTTCATCATAATTTGAAACTTCGGAAGTTTAATTGGAAAGATGATTTATAATTTATGAAATATAAACTGGTAATATTTGATTTTGACGGAACCCTGGCTGACATCTTCCCCTGGTTTTTGAAGACTTTGGATCGGGTAGCAGAAAAATTCGATCTTATTAAAATCAACAAAAACAAAACAGAAGAATTGCGAAAACTGGATGCTGCCAGTTTTCTGAAACATTTAAAAATTCCACTCTATAAACTTCCCTCAATTGCAACCTACATGCGCAAGTTGATGACCGAACAGATTGAAGATGTAAAACTCTTTGAAGGCGCAGCAAAACTGCTGAAAGAGCTGAAAGCCAGAGGTCATAAAATCGCAATCGTCAGCACAAATTCCCAGGAAAATATAGCTAAAGTGATGGGATATGAACTCTTGAAACTGAATGATTTTTTTGTCGGTGGCGTTTCCTTGTTCGGTAAGGAAGCCAAACTGAAAAAAGTCCTGAAATTGGCTGGGATTGCCAAAGAAGAAGCAATTTATATCGGAGATGAATTACGGGATGTTCATGCTTCTCAAAAAATAGATTTACCGGTTGGTGCCGTAGCCTGGGGTTATAATGCTTCAGAAGCGTTGAAAGCTCTTTCTCCAACTTTGATGTTTTACAAACTTGATGACATTCTGGAGAAAATGTCCTGATGTCATCCTGAGCGTAGTCGAAGGATCAGGGCGGATGAGGCGATGAGGTCGAAAAATGAAATCTAAAAAAGTTATCCAATCACATAGAGTTCCCGAAGATATTCCACAAGTTCGTTTCATCGATTATGCCCGGCAGATTTTTACGATCATTCCATCACGACAGGGAGTTAGGAAAGCAATAAAACGTGGAGAGATCCTGATTGATGGGAAACCGGCAGAATACGGACGCTGGATGCAGCCGGGAATGCTGCTGGAATTGATCGAAAGTGAGAAAAAGAATCCAAAAATATTTTCTCTCAAATTTGAGGTGATCTACGAAGATGAATTTCTGGCGGTGATCAATAAACCGGCAGGATTTCCCGTAAGCGGCAACCGCTTTAAAACCATTGAAAATGCACTTCTATATAATATTGCAATATCGAATGAAGCTGATGCCCTGTCTCTTCCCAAACCGGTTCACAGATTAGATGCACTCACCAGCGGACTCTTAATAATTGCCAAAACAACTTCCGCTCGCATCGAATTGGGCAAGCAATTTGCCAACAAAGAAATCCAAAAACGCTATCGCGGCATCGTGATGGCAAAAATAGCGGATCAGGGAACGATAGATTCACCCGTCGAAGGAAAGGAAGCGATCACGGATTTCAAATTGATCGAATCGATTCCATCCCTGCGCAGCGGCTGGCTTTCGCTGGTCGATCTCTGGCCAAAAACCGGCAGAACGCATCAATTGCGGATTCATCTTGCCGGCATCGGACATCCCATTTTGGGCGATAAACTTTACGGGGAAGAGCATCATGTCTTCCAAGGAAAAGGGCTTTTTCTCTGTGCTGTGGAATTGGATTTTCTGCATCCGATCAGCGGGAAAAAGTTGAATTTTCAAATTGAAGAACCGTCTAAATTTCGGATTCATCTGGAACGTGAACAGGAAAGATGGAAAAAATTTAACCGATAAATAATTGTCTTTCTGACGTGTCTATCAGCATTACTATGGAAAAATCTCTTGAAATTTCTTTCAGCATTACTTCTCTATTAGCCGCGGATTAACGCAGATAAACACGGATAATTTTAATTCATTTTTGACGGGATCACAGGATTTACAAATAATTCAGTCACAGAGTGACGATATATTTATAGCCCAGGGTGTAAGCCCTGGGAATAAAAAAAAACATCAAAATAACTCCTCGGAGCGGGATATTTTTTCAGCCGCTAAGAACGCTAAGAATCACGAAGGATAATATTTTTTATTGCAGTTGGACGTGGATAGTTAGTTTTTTTGACGGGATAACAGGATTTACAAATAATTCAGTCACAGAGTGACGACATATTTATAGCCCTTGCGAAAGATTTACATTATATAGTTGGAGCTTTGAAACGAAACTGAAAAGGTGGGAGAAGTTCAAGGGATAATTATAATCAGTGTAAGGTTTAACGGATGCGGTATGGTTAGTTACCGATTTCGAAGCACTTTCCTATCAAATAACAACTACTTTTTTTACGGGCCACAAAGCTTCGAAAACCACTGAATCCCGCATTGCACTATACTATGTGTTAGGTGCAGGTGTTTTTATTATTGTACTCGTTTTCTAAAAACTCCACTCCACTTCTAAAAGGGATATTTTGTTTTTTTAGAAAATCTATATTCGTTTTATATTGTTCTGGGAATTTCTTAAATTCTCTTGCCATTCGTTTTATTCCAGCTGGACATAAATATGCAGGCGTATTTTGACCTTTAATGCCTAACGAAGATATTGTTTCATCAAATAATTCTTCTGATACATCTACATCAAATAAAGTTTTAACGGCTTTGTTGGTCAGTTGTATAAAATACGGAATCCGAACAACTTTATATCCAAAGTTTTTGTATAGCTCAGTAGTTTTTAAATCTTTTTCAATAATATCGGGTTTCGTATAATGCTGTAATCCATCAAATTCGATTATAAGTTTTAATTTCTCACTTCTGTAATCGGGACGACTTCTGTAAAGTGTGTCATTTACCATACCTAATGCTTTGTCGTGTATCCAGTCGTCTATTTTCGGAAAAATTACTTTCAGATAATCTTCCAGTCCAGTCCTATGCAGACCTGTATCTTTATCTATACCAGCCTTTTTAGCCATAGCATCAGTTTCTCGTAAAAATCCCCATTTTTTTTTCATTAACTTGTCCTAAATTTCAAAATTGCCAAGAAACCGCTGATCACTGCCAGGCAGATCGCAATCCAGATGATTGATGCAATTGGCTGCAAAGCAAAAATTGAAATTTGAAAATATATTGTTGAAACGATCCACGCCAGAATTGTGAGATAAACAACAGAGAAGATTGCCCAGCGCGTCCCAATTTCCCGTTGAATAATGGCAACCACAGCTACACACGGTATATAAATGAGCACGAACAGAAGATAAGCAAAAGCGTTATTTTTGTGTCCGAACCGAGCTCGCATTTCTGCAAATGAATTGCTTGCGAATTCAAATTCGTGATTTTCCTCCGAACCGGCGGAAATTCCCAGCGGATCGAAAATGGCTTTTCCCAACTTTTTGAAACCATCCGGAACAGCCTTCATTGCTACCAGAATGCCGCTTTTAAAATTGAAAGAATCTTCCGTTTCGACCGATTCATCCATCTGGCTGTAAAGTGCGTTCACCGTTCCCACCACGGTTTCTTTGGCAAAAATCCCCGTGATCAGTCCCACAGTTGCCGGCCAGTTTTCATTGGTTATGCCCATTGGTTGGAAGGCAGGAGTAATCTTTTTTCCCACATAACTCAATATCGAATTACTTGAATCTTTGTTGCCAAAACTGCCGTCTGTGCTGATGGAATTGAGCAAAGTGAGCAGCACAACCACGCTGATAATGATTTTCCCTGCTCGTAGAATGAAATCCCGCAACCGCTGCCAGGTGTGCATCATAATTCCATTGAAAGTGGGAATATGATAGGAGGGAAGCTCCATCACGAAAGTGGAAGTTTCTCCTTTGAAAAGTGTTTTTTTAAAAAGCAGCCCGGACAGAACAGCGAGAATAATTCCTGTTAGATAGATGATGAAAATAATAAATCCACCGTTCCTGGGAAAGAAAACAGTGGCAAAAAAAGCATATACCGGCAGACGCGCTCCGCAGGACATGAACGGATTGATGAGAATGGTGAGGATGCGGTCTTTGCGATTTTCCAGAGTGCGCGTAGCCATGATGGCGGGAACGTTGCAGCCGAATCCGACGATCATAGGAATGAAGGCTTTGCCGGGCAAGCCGATGAATCTCATGAAACGATCCATCACGAAAGCGGCGCGGCTCATGTAGCCGGAATCCTCCAAAATGGAAAGTGAAAAGAACATGAAAAAAATGGGTGGAATGAAAGTGGAAACAGCTTGAATACCGCCGCCGATCCCGGTTGCCAGCAGTGTGATCAGCCAGGCGGGAGTCTGCCAGGAATGCAGCAGATTTCCCAGACCATCCACGAAAATCGTGCCGATAAAGCGATCAAAAAAATCCACGAAAGGAGCGCCAACATTGATCGTGAGCATGAAAACCAGGTACATCACAAAAAAGAAAATGGGAACGCTCAGATAGCGGCTCAAAACAAATCTATCGATTTTATCGGAAGTTGTCTTGCTGATCTCCGCTTGACGATGCACCACGTCTTTGGCCAGGCCGTGAATGAAGCCGTAACGTCCGTCGGCAATGATCAGAATAAAGTTGGGAATGACAATGGAAAAGATAGATACATAATTTCAGATAGTAAAAATATCCTATAACCTGGTGAAAATCAAGTTTAATCCGATGATGATAATTAGAAGTGATGTTACTATACCGAATACTCTCTGTATGGCCTGAGCTTTCTGTTTATTCTTTATGGATATCCGGGAGATCAGGTGTCGTGATTTAATAATTATGAAACCAAGCAGAGAAATTGTACATGCCATTCCCACCGAAAAGAACAGCACGCTCAGAAAACCGAAAAAGAACACATCCAGGTAAATACTGAAAAGAATGATGGTCATCGATACGGGACAGGGAATCATGCCGGAAAAGATGCCCAGAAGGATTTCATTTTTCTTTCCCGGAAGAGAGTGGTTTTTACATTTGATCTTTTGCCAGAAATAGAATATCCCCAACAGCGTGATAAAAGCTCCGCTTATTATCCCGATATAGTTCTGAACATCTATCCTTCCGTGCATTTTCATTGATTTCACAATTATCCCGAAAAGAATTCCCAACAGAATAGCAAGACCGCTGTGAGTAATGGCAATAATAGAACCTAACTTCAATGCATTTATAGGTGAAGCTTTTTCTTTCAGAAAATAAGCTCCCACGATCATTTTTCCATGGCCGGGACCAATTGCATGTATCACTCCAAACAAAAGAGAAACAGAAATCAGGATAAGAAAATATTTAAGTTTAAAACTCTGTTTCATATCTTTTAAGATGTGGTTTAATTTACTGTTCATATCTTTTTGCCAGCCAGCGATTGTATGCCAGAGCGAGCTTTTCTGTAAAAGCGATGATTGACCTATTGACACTTTTTCTCCTGTTAGAGGATTTTCTCGTGTGAAGATAAAAACACAACTCAAAAGAAAAAAAACGATTAATACTATTCTTAATGTTTTCATTCTTTGTTCATCCAGAAATTTAATTGATATGTTATTCTATCCGGCATGGAATATTCCGCAGAAATATTTTCAGCTTTTTTGATCTTTAGACCATCCTTTTTGGGAACTACTTCACAAAAGATCGTTTCATCAAAAAATGATATTTTCAAATATGTAGTTTCCTTTTTTACCGGTACTTTCCAGGGAATATAAAAATGATAAACAAGAAATTCACCTTTACATTTGGCATGAAAATTTTCCGCTTTCTTTACTTCAAACTTTTTGCCATTCAAATAAAAATCGGCAAAATAGTCGAATTCTGCAAGATATGCAAAAGCTTCCTTCTCGATCATTTTGTTTTCTTCTTCACTTATCTCGTAATCCTGGTCTTCGGTGTAATCCATCACGATCTGCCAACTGAACATTTCATCGAATGTCCATTCTATCTCTAATCCTTGCAAACCTTCTTCGGAAAAAACAACTTCGACTGCATATTCTATCCAAACATGCGGATGTGAAAAAAGCTGCATGGAAAACAAGATAAAACAAATTATGACAAACTTTCTCATTCATTCATTCCTTTAAAGAAATTTATATTTTTTGTTTACGTTTTTAGAGCAAGATATTTTTATACTCAAAGAGGAAATTGTTCATGCGAAAAGCATTAAGTATTATTTTTATTTTTAGTAATAACCGGATTATCTGCTATTCCGATTTTACTTAATGTAGAAATTATTAAGCAAGACAAGATAGTAATTTCCAGGCAAATCGAAAATCCTGCAGAGAATATGAGAATAGAAATTGGATGTTTTAGAAGATCAGATAATGAAATTATAAAGATACAATCAGAATCTGTAACCGGAGATTTTGGTTTTTTAGAGAAAAAGGATTTTATGAATTGCAAATAATATTAGATGAATTACCGAAAGATTTCAATCTTGCTGACTATATCATCTTTCCGAAACTGATATATAAAGATCGAATATATTACGAAATGGAGAAATTCAAAGCAGGCTCGTAGGGAGCTGTAAAAGAGGAAAATATCATCGAGATGATTTCCACAAAAGAATTTTACATCAGTAAATTTGAGGTGACGAACGAACAATTCAGAGCTTTTGTGAATGACGATGGTTACGAGTTCCAGGAATATTGGATGGTAGATCCTGCCTTGATGTCGAAAAGTGGGATAGGGTGGATTTATCAGGCTAAATATAGGATGACATTGCCTTTTGAATGGAGTTTTTCTAACAATCCCTTTTGGAGAAAAGCTGAATCAAATTTTATTTATGGATTTAGAATTTAGCGGTCAAGCAAAAAATAATTTTTTCATTAACTCGTCATATAGCTCCTGATATGTGAAGAAGAGATTCGTAGCTCTAGCTGCTCAAAATGATTATTGATCGGCAGCAGGAGCTGCAAAATTTTACGTTGCACAGCGGGAGCTATGCAACGAGAATGAAGAGAATGAAAGCTGAAAATTACTTCTGCAAAAGCAGCGCTCTGCTCAGTCTGACTTTCGGTTCTGCGATCAACGAAAAACCAAGACCGGCAGCAATTTCTTTGGCATTCTCCACCGTTTCT
The DNA here is from genome assembly GCA_030656075.1 of Candidatus Cloacimonadales bacterium. Lineage (GTDB taxonomy): Bacteria > Cloacimonadota > Cloacimonadia > Cloacimonadales > TCS61 > B137-G9. The sequence continues at coordinate 33,574 of JAUSOT010000147.1, read as the reverse complement.
TCCGAAACATGCATCGCCGGTTCGATCATAAGAAATTTCCCACCCGGCTTCAAGCTGTCATAAATTTGGCGCAGTGAATTTTTCACGTCCGGAGTTTCGTGCATCACCCAACACGCCAGAGCAAAATCTGCTTTTTCATCCAAACAAAAATCGTGTGACTGGCATTTAATCGGGCGGATGCGTTTTTCCAATCTGGCTTTTTTAGCTTTTTTCAGCAGAATATCCAGCATTCCCTGCTGCAGATCAACCGCAATTATTTTGCTGCTGTCATCCAGCATTTTGGCCATTCCAAGCGTGAAATGTCCCATCCCGCAGCTAATATCAAATATAGTCATTCCATCACTCAAATAAGGCTGCAGCATTTTTGTTGGATTATGAAAGAGCTTCCGCAAAGGATTATCAAATGTGTATGCCATCCAGACGGGGCAAACGCGATCTTTATTTTTTTGCATTGTTTTTTCCTTTATTATTTTCCTGATTTATTAATTCAATAATCGGCACAAATTTCTCAATCGCTTCTTCAATAGAAATTTTTACTGCTTTACAAGTTTTTGTAGCACCTGTGATCATTGTGATATTCTTATTTTCAGAATATCCGATAAACTGATTTAAGAACCATTTTCTTTTAATTCTTTTCACGAAAGCAGGTGTATCTTCGCTGGAAAGAATTTTAACAGATAACACTTTTCCTGTTGCATCAAGATTTATTCCAACATTCGTGATACCTTCATATCCGACAGGTTTGGAAAAATCGGAAGAAATGATGAAGAAGACCGGATTGTCTTCTTCATCATTGTATTGTGCGAATCTAACATCTTTAATAGTGCAGAAAGTTATACTGTCGGCTTTTATCGAAAAATGAGCAAGCAAGATGAAATCTTTATTACTGATATCGAAATCAATAGCAGAAACAGTGAAAGCTGCTAATAGAATTCCTGCAACGCAAATAGTAATTTTCATCTTTAAACCTAACGAAGTAAAAGCATTTTATTCGTTCTAATAGAATTATCCGTTTTTATTCGATAAAAATAAATTCCACTGGTAACGGGATTATTACTTTCATCTCTACCATTCCAGATAATCTGATTAGGTATTATTGATGATGGATTGTGAATAAGAAATGTTTTCACAATCTGTCCTTTCAAATTATAGATTAAAATCTCTGTGTTCTCAGTGTTCTCTGTGGTTAAAAAAGAAATTGTTGTTTCCGGATTGAATGGATTAGGATAATTTCTGAGAAATTCGATATTTCCGGTTATCTCTTGCTCATCAACATCTATATCGGGAAATGTGATTGCAAGGCTGGGACGATAATTTGTATTGGAATATTCTTTTGAATAGAATTTACTGAATTTCTGGTTGGGATTTGCTTTGATGATAAATCCATTATTTTCAAATGAACCCTCTAAAAAGGTGTTAATAAAATCCGTAATATCTACCTCGAATTGCACGATCGTATTTCCACCATTACCGGAAAAAACATACGGCATACTTGCGGAAGGATCATATTGAATGTGCACTGTGTGATCCCAGGTTTCTTCGGTCCATTCTTCTGTGATTGCATAAAAAGTCGATGCTGTTGTTCCACCGCTCGGACAACTGTAAAAGCGAGTTAAATGCAGAATTGCACTATCTGCTGTTTGACCAATATATGGAGAAATATCAAATTTGATCATAATTCGCTCAAAATGTCCCGAAGGATTAAAATCTGCTGTCCAAAGTTCTGTAATTGTTGGATTTGTTCCCGGATGATCGGGATCTGTGTACATATCATCGCACGGTACGATAATAACTGTATCTGCAATCATAATCGATGCAGAAATAACTAAAATCGATAAGATCATTACTAACTTTTTCATTGTTCCTCCTTTTTTAAAATCCTGTCTGCAACCTGACAATAAAGCTCGCTGCTTCTTCAGGAGCGGTTTCTGGTTTATCCTGCGGCTTCATATAATTAAATCTGACTCTTGTTGATTCAGTCAGACCAATCGTCAAACCGGCATTGATGTAAGTATATTCACTTTCGTCATCTTCAGCAGAATTTTTATCCCAGAATTCATACACTGCATAAGGTTGAATGTAATTCAGGAATTTACATTTCATTGGAAAAGCATATCCTGCCTGCAAATAATATGCTGTCATTTCCTGATCATCATAAGTGAATCCTTTTCCCATTAAATATTCTCCTGTTGCTCGAAAATTATAGTTATCGAATTTTAATCCGCAAATGGAACGATAACCTGTTTCCGAATAAAGTTGGGAATTATCATCATAAAATCCTTTTTCGGTATGATTATAGTCCGCTGAAATTGAAAGACCTGAAAGCGGTGTATGAAAGATCAGACCGAGATTATAATCGTGTTCTCCATCGAATGTTCCGTTAACACCGTTCATTAAGGCAAGTTCTGTTTCCAATCCTGCAACTTCTCCCAGATCAAAATTTGTATTTACTACAAATCCGGTAGGATGGCAGGGAGCAAAAGTTTTAAAAAACACAGGTTTTTCCAATGTTAAGCGTTCGGAACATTCTGTTTTTCCAACAAAACCTCGTAAGATGTGACCTTGTAATAATCCTGCTTTGATATTTTCATTAAAATTGTAAAATATGGAAGCATCCATAAGTTTCAGGTTTAAACCTGTTCCCTGGCAAGTAGCAGTTCCAAATTCAATAGCATACTCGATTTTTTTATCGAGCGTTCCTGTAAATTCCAAAGCTGCTTTTCTAATTTGAATCCTGTTGTCTGTGTCATAACTTCCAGTATTGGAATTACCTCCGGAGTAGAATTTTGCATCCAACACAATAGATGAGTGGATGTTCGGCAGTTCTGCAAATAAAGTCATCTGTAAAATCAGTACTAATGCGATCATTATAAATAATCTCATAATTTTTTCTCCTATTACTTATTTTTTTGTGATTGAGACGCATTCTCAAATGATGAAAAAAAAAATAACCTTAAATTAAATATCCATCGCAACTCCTTTTTTCTTTCATTGTGATTTCTTTTTAAATCGTATAAGGTCCCGGGATCAATCTCCAGCCCCAGATATATTCCAGAACGCTCCAGACACATAAAAGCCCGAAATACGACCAAAACATAATAGAATTGATTTGCTTACCTTTTCTCGCTTTATAAATAGAAAGACCTGTTAAAATTAAGAAAATCCCGCACATAATATAAGTTGTGAAATGCGTCCTTGATAGCACTTCATATTGGAAGATCATTATGTAATGCATCGACCAGATGAGCAGGAAACTGGAAAGGGAGAATTGAACAGGAACCGGAAAGTGCTTTCTTACATTCAGGAATAGAAAGATCATTAAGATCATGACCGGCAGGAAATTCCAATGGGCAATTTCTACAGTTGCATCTTTGATGAATAAATCAGCATTTTCCAAAAATTCACCGAAAAATCCCCAGAGAGAAATTCCACTGATGATCGCCAGGAGATTGGAGTAGAAAACCTTTTTTTCATCCAACACTGTGGCGGTGTTATTATTAACAGGATGATTCAACAGGGTCCCCGATTTAATCGGGGATTGAAACATCTGAGTATTCTTTTGTGATTTAAGAAACAGAATTACTCCAACAAAAAGCAGAATGAAACCTGCTAAAAAATAAGGAATATTCCCAGCTCGACTCGTAAAAACCAGCAGCATATAAGTAAATCCGAAGAATAATAATGTGTATATAATCGTCTGTAAACCGATGTTTTTCATTTTTTGTCCCTAACTGCTGAAGGTCTTTCTTTTTGAGACACTTTTCATTCCATTATAAAATATAATGAAAATAGCAATTATAATCGCTATCCACATCGTTGAAACAGAAGGTTGAACTATGAATATGCTGACCTGGTAAAATAATGTTGAAATTAACCAGGCGAGAAAAGTGAGATAAAGGCTGGAAAAAATTGTCCATTTAAGATTTGTTTCGCGATAAATAACAGCAATTGCAGCTACGCAGGGAACATAAATAAGAATGAATAAAAGGTAAGCAAAGGCATTGTTTTTTCCACCAAAGCGTGAACTCATTTCAGAAAAAATTTGAGCATTGACTTCAAGTTCTTCCTCTACGATTTCCTGGTCGGAAGTTTCCACAGATAAACCCATCGGGTCTGCTGCAGTTTCTTCAAATCCTTTGAATCCTTCCGGAATTGCTTTGAAAGATTCAACAATTCCTCCCCAGAAATCAAATTCTTCTTCTGCTTCTCCGGTTTCATCTAATTGTGAATAGAGTGCATCCAGAGTTCCCACAACTGCTTCTTTAGCGAAAATTCCCGTGAAGAGACCAACTGTTGCCGGCCAATTTTCGCTTGAAATTCCCATAGGTTTAAAAATCGGAGTAATGCTTTTCCCGATACTGCTGAGTATGGAATTTTCCGAATCCTCGTTACCAAAGCTGCCGTCTGTTCCAATAGAATTCAGGAAACTGAGAACGATAACCACGATGATGATTACTTTCCCGGCTCTTAGAAGAAATGTTTTCAATCTCTGCCAGGTGTGGAGCATAATTCCGTTAATTGTTGGAATATGATAGGGTGGAAGTTCCATCACAAAAGTAGAGCTTTCACCTTTTAAAATAGTTTTCTTGAATAATAAACCGGAAATAATAGCGAGTATAATTCCTATGAAATATATTGTAAAAACTACGAGTCCGCCATTTCTCGGGAAAAAAACGCTGGCAAAAAGAATATAAACAGGCAATCTCGCTCCGCAGGACATAAAAGGATTTATAAGAATCGTCAGGATCCTGTCTCGGCTATTTTCCAGCGTTCTGGTTGCCATAATTGCCGGCACATTGCAGCCAAATCCAACCAGCATCGGGATGAATGCCTTTCCGGGCAGACCGATAAAGCGCATAAACCTGTCCATCACAAAAGCAGCACGGCTCATATAACCGGAATCTTCCAAAATGGAAAGTGAAAGGAACATAAAGAAAATGGGAGGAATAAAAGTAGCAACAGTTTGAATACCTCCACCAATACCTGCCGAAAGAAAAGTTATTAACCAGCTTGGTAAATTAAGTGAAGTCAGAAGACTTCCCAATCCATCGACGAAGATAGTTCCCATAAAAATATCGAAAAAGTCTATGAACGGTGCTCCCACATTGATAGTGAGCATAAACATCAGATACATAACACCGAAGAAGATGGGAATTCCCAGAAAGCGATTCAGGACGACTTTATCGATATTATCGGAAACGGTTTTCCTGATCTGGTCATGACGATGAACAACATCGCGGGATAATCCGTGAATGAAACCGTAACGCCCGTCTGCAATTATGATATCAATTTCATCACCAACATGTTTTTCAATTTTTGCACTTTCTAAGGAAATTAATTCTTCTAATTTATTGTTTGTCATCTGAATTGCAAGTTCATCCGCTTCCAGAAGTTTTATCGATAGCCAGCGAGCATCAACTTTATGTTCTTCAGCAAAGGAAGCAGCTTTTTCCACAATTCTCGTGAGAGCTTCTTCAATAACAGAATCGTACAGAACCTGAGTTTGGGAAATTTCGTGTTTCTCTGCAGTAATATTTATTGTGTCTTTAAGTTCTTCCAGCCCTTGCTTTTTGCTTGCCACCATTGGAATTACCGGACATCCCAGGTGGGTGGTAAGATGTTCAATTTCAATATGGATCTTTCGTTGTTTGGCAATATCCATCATATTCAAAGCAACCACAACCGGAATTTTCATTTCCAGAAGTTGGGTGGTGATATAGAGGTTCCTTTCCAGATTGGTTCCATCAACAATATTTACGACAAGGTCAGGTTTATCCATAAGGATATATTCACGGGCGATTTTCTCATCCAAAGAATAAGCAGAGAACGAATAAATTCCCGGTAGATCTATAACTTCAATTTTATGGTCTTTATACTTATATTCTCCCTCGATTCGTTCCACAGTTACACCGGGCCAGTTTCCCACTCTTTGAGTTGAAGCTGTGAGAGCATTAAAAAGTGTGGTTTTTCCGCAGTTTGGATTTCCTGCTAAAGCGATTGTGATCTTTTTCATCTTAAATTTCCTCTACTTCCAGAGCATCAGCTTCTGTTTTTCTCAAGGTTAGATTAAATCCTTTTAGTTTAATTTCTATCGGATCACCCAGCGGTGCTTTTCTGGTAATAGAAAATTCAGTTCCTTTGACCAATCCCATTCTGAGAAGTTTTTCCCTGTAATGTCTGTCTTTTGTAGCATAGCCGATTACTTTAACATTTGAACCTACTTCAATGTCTTTAAGTTTCATAAATTCTCCTTTAATTGCATTTGATATTCATTCTCAATAGATAAATAAATTTTTTTACCTTTATTTCCTGCATTTTTTACATACTCCTTTTGCTCCAACGTTAAATTCTTTTTTCAATTGTTTCATTGTTCCTCGATGAGGTTTTTTTCAAGAAAAAAAAAGTGCAATTCCATAAGACGATTATTCTTTCTTTTTGCTGCAGGCTTCGCAAACACCTTTGGCACCAAGATTATAATCGTTCAGGATGAATTTCTTTTCTTCTGCCAACTGAACCAGAGTTTCGTCAATCACTTTACTTTTAACTTCAATGATATTACCGCATTTGATACAGAGAAAGTGCAGGTGATCGTCGTGGCCGTGGATGTGCTCGTAATGATCTTTGGATTGGCAGCGCAGAGATTGCTTGATCAAACCGGATTCAACCAGAAGCGGCATAGTTCGATAAATAGTGGCTCGCGAAACGTTCTGGTGATCTTTGCGGATCACATCATAAAGGGCATCTACATTGAAATGGCGGTGGTATGTAAAGATCGTATTAAGGATTATTTGGCGGGGACCGGTAAGTTTCAGTCCTTTTGTCTTCAGGAAATCGCTGAATAATTGTTTATGTTCTTCCATTTCAACTCCTTAATTTTTAAACTTTCGGCAGAAAATGATATTGCATTCTCAGTGTCAAGGTGAATTTGAGAATGAGACTCATTTTTGAAGCAGGATGAATAGGATTAATGGGATTTGCCGGATTTTATTTAAATTACCAACATTTCCCGATTCGTTTTTATTTTGAACCCTTTCAGGGTTCCGGATCGTGGTGTCTATAACCGTAGATTACATCTACGGTTATTCATGTTCAATCCCTTCGGGATTATTGACTATCAGCAAAATTGTGATTAATACTCCGCAGGAGTTATATGTGAATAACTACGGGTGAAACCCGTAGAATAAACAGAAACGAACCAAAGAAAATCTTTCGGCGCATAAAATCAGTCTTTCTGAGGATTCTTGTAGCTTAACTCCCGAAGAATCTACTGTAATTTCTTGCAGCATAACTTCTTTTATTGAACTTTCCGAATCTTATCTGCAAGACAGCCTTTGTGTGAAGCTTCGGAAAGTAGTGAGGAAAATTACAAATGCTCCAGTACCTCTCCATCCAGTGTCAGATACTCACCCATCGAGTTCGCAGTCATACAGGAATGAATAGGCAAAATTCCGATCACATCACCAATCTGGAATTGATCAAGCTTTCCAAAAGGAACTTTGATCGTGCCATGTTCCTGAGAAAGAGACGAAACATACATTCCATCCAGCGGGGCAGACCAGCCATTTTCAGACAGTTCCACCACCAGCCCAAATTTTTGGATTCTATCCCGGCTTAACAGGAATTCTTTGGAAAGATGCACACCACCACCGTAGATGGTGATTTCATTCCGCTTTTTGTTTTTGGAAACAACAGGGCAGGCAACGGCAACTGCAATCTGCTCAGCAAAACAAACTCCAAGTTTAAGCTGCATCACATCATAGAACACAAAATTGCCGGGACGGATCTCATCGATTCCAGAAAAATTATCTTCCAAACTGCAGGAAGGTGTATCGCCGATAGAAATTATCAAATTCGGAAACTGTGAGAGATAGCGTTCTTTCAAGAGTTTCAGGATATATTTCGTCATTTCATGAATAGCATGGATCTGCTTGGGAGAATAGGCGTGATATGTCTCACCGGAATGGGTGAGAAAACCTTTTAAATTCAGCTTTCCAACTTGTGAGATTGCGTTCACCAGTTCGTCTATTTCATTGGTGTTCTCAGCTAATATTCCGCTGCGGTGATAGCCGCAATCGATTTTGATTAAAACACCAACTTCATGCTTCAACTGTTTTTCCAGAAAAACAGCCGATTCAGGATGAATGAGCAGAATATTTAAATTTATTTTCTCTGCTAATTTGTTGATATCTTCTATTTCCAGTTGATTGAATGGGAAAGCGATTGTGATATCTTTCCAACCTGCGGCTGCAAAATACTGTGCCATCTGCACCGAGGAAACCGTGATCTGTTTTACACCAAAATCACGAAACCAATTTCCGATCTGAATAGATTGATGCGTCTTGAAATGAGGACGAAAGATCAGTTCATTTCGCTTCGCTTTTTCAGACATCTGCTCGATGTTTTTCAAGCATCTCTGTTTATCCAAAAGTAAAGTTGGACGAACGATTTTCATGATATTCCTAATTCGAATCCGGCTGCCTGCAGTTCTTCTATAAGAGATGTCTTCCATTCATCTGATCGGTCGATTTCGATATATTCGTATCCGTGAAAATCCTCGGGCAATTCCACACCTTCCACAAAGAGAGTGCTCACATTTTCTCGGCCTAGTTTTCCAATAAAAATTCCCAATTCCAGGAGAACGTTTTGATCGGCTCGGAAATTGAGTTCATTGGCATGAGTGCCGCCCAGATTGTCCGGGGTCAGCAGGCCTATGGCATATTTCACCTCCGATCTTTTCTGGATTTCATCTATAATGGTTTTTCCGGCCAGAGCCAGGTCTTTTATGATGATCGGTTCCAATCCCAGTTCGTTCAGAAAATCCAAAACACCGGCAGAAGTGTCGCAATCCGTGCCGTGCACGAAGAACACTTTTTGAGATTCGGCTTTTACCTTTGCTTCATCGTCCAGCAGCAATAATCCGGCGGTGATAGATTCAAGTTTGGCAATTTTATCATGAATATTGGAATGCAGTTTTTCGATTTTCTCGGTTAATTTCAGGTCGCTTATCAGGATGCCGCCGATCGACCAGGTGGAAATAGAATAATCCTGCGCAATGTTGGTGTATTGGAAGATTTTTTTGAGGATATCATAATTTTCGCCGTTCCAATGATTATATAATTTCTCAGCAATTTTCAATGATACGCTCGTTTTGACGGGATCTTTCAGCAGGCCATTTCCTTTTTTAATCTGTTTCTCCAGTATTTTTTCTGCTTCAGTTAGAGGAATTTTGAGCATCATCAGATTTCTAAGTTTTGCTTCTTTCTTTGCCATAATTTCCTCCTTTCAGATCACGAATCGAGAAAAGTTTTTATTGAGATTGAAGTCAAATATATTCTATGAATGAAGAAAAATTGCCGATTCAATCTTCCAGGTTGAACCAGAGGTTAATACACAATCTTGGTGTACTTTCAAGACTAAGGATGGTCTTGATTAAATGTTCATTCAACCAAGATGGTTGAACGATCCGAATGGCATTGCGGCAAGTTTCAAACAAAGATTTATTTTGACACAACTTCAGTCATTTCTAATTTCAGTAATGATTTAAATTTATTCTTGGTGGAGGATTGCGTTATGAAGAAAGTTTTTCTTGTATTTTTCGTTTTGATAGCTGCTTTTATTTTTGCTGAAAACTGGATTTTTGAGATGCAGACGATTGAACTTCCCACCGGAAATGGTAAAAATGAGATTTATGTTTTTGATGCTCCCGATAATTTGATAGACGTACCCGATGAAGGTCCGATAGTTTTTCAAATAGATGAAAAAGGAAGCATTTATATTTTAGATAGATACCAGATTAAGAAATTTGCTGAAATTGGCGAATTTGTTTGTTCTACACGAGCAGCCGATATTCAGATCGTTTCCTTTGTAGTTCAGCAAAACCAGATCTGGACAATTTGCGGAGATCATCAGAATAATGTGTATTTAAGAAGATTTGATGATAATTGCCAACTGATCGATACTCATCAAATCGAGAATCGCAAGAACAGTCTGGCAGTAAATCAAAATGGCAAGGTCGGTTTGAATCTGGGAAATAATAACTTCCTGGAATTCAATTTTCATGGGAATGAACTTTCAACGACTGACGGTGTTTTAATGAATAACTGCCTTTTGGATTTTAATGTTAGAGAAGGAAGGCAAAAAGTTCTTATTCCGGAAGAAAATATCGCATTAGATTTAAACGAAATCTGGCCGAATGATATCGGGTACACACTTTTCGGATTTGATCAAATTGGAAATCTTTACTTCAATATTTATTCAGAACCAAGGCAAGATTCCAGTCTGGGAATAATTTCCGGTTCCGGTGAAGTTATAGAGACTAATGTAGTCTTTCCGCATTACACGAAATTCGGTTTGGATTTTGCCAGAGGAATTTCAAATGTCGTAACCTTGAATGGTGCAATCTACCAGATGATTCCGATGCCGGATAAGATAGAAATCCGCCAATGGACGAGAGTAGAATGATGCGTCATTTAGTTTTTCTGCTTTTTGCTTTCTGCTTTCTGCTTTTACAGGCTGATCCTCTCGAAATTGCCGAAAATTATCGTGATTTGATCTGGTATGTGGAATCCGATAACATTCTGGGAAATTACACTACCAGTGGTGATCCGCAGCAAGGTTACACCGATGAATACCCCTGCGACTGGGTCGATCAGATCGGCGAATACACCATTGGGATGCCATACCAGTACGGCGGTCGCGATGATTTTGACGAATGGACTGAAGATTATGTGAATGGCGTTTACGGACCTGGAGGACATTCTGTTCATTATCCCGGTTCGCTCGGTTGGGCAGCCGGCATCGATTGTTCGGGTTTTGTAGGACGCTGCTGGGAAATAGATGAATACACGCTGCTGATGTATTTCAATTGCACTTATATTGCTAATAATTACCAGGAAGTTACAGTAGAAGAACTGCAGCCGGGAGATTGTTTCGTGAAATCCGGAGTTCACGCACGTCTGTTTTACGAATGGGGAGAGGACAATAACGTGATCACCGTCGAAGCGACTTCGGGAACTTACAACAGAGTACTGCAATATGAATACGATCTTTTACAGGATATTATCAATCAGGGTTATGTGTTGCGCAGGAATATTCCATTGAGTGCTGGGAATGAAATCCCTGAAAATGAGATAAAATTATCCAATTATCCCAACCCTTTCAATCCATCGACAATGATCAGTTTTGAAACCACGAATTTGCGCGAATCTGCACGAATTGAAATCTACAATCTGAAAGGTCAGAAAGTGAGAATGTTACCTGTCATCCTGAGCTGCGTCGAAGTACGGGGAACATTCAAAAACAGTGATCCTTCGACTCCGCTCAGGATGACACGAGCGGGGAACAATTATTATTCCGTCACCTGGAACGGTGATGATGACAATGGCAATCCTGTTTCATCAGGGATTTATCTTTATCGCTTGAAAGCTGGCGATGTAGTTGTGAGCAGGAAGTGTTTATTGCTGAAATGATTCCCCTCTTGAGCGGGGTGTGTTATTCTCGAATAGCTCAAAGACTCAGACAAGAGTGTCTGAGACACAATAAAAGCTCTCTTCCAAAGTTGAAAAAGAGCTTAAAAAAAAATCAGTTAAAGAAGAAGTTTATTCTTTATCGCCGCAGCAGGGGGTTTTCTTATCTTCTTTTTTGTCTTCACAACAAGGTTTGCCTTCATCGCAGCAGGATTTTTTCTTTTCATCGATCACTTCTTTGGCTCCATCCACGATGCCTTCAAACACATCTTTGGTGAAATGAGCAACTTTCGGCGCATAAGTTTTGAAAGTATCGAAAATGATTTTAGAAGCTTTTTTGGCAAAATCTTCTACCGAAGGCTGAACTTTCGTATAGCCGTCTTTGGCGCCCTGGAATGCATCTTTAGCCAGTTTCTGAGCTTTTTCTTTTGTATTCATATCTTCAGCTTTGGCTGTAGAAATGATTTCTTTGGTTACATTGCCGACAGCTTTTACAACGTCTTCTCCTGCGTGGAAGGCTTTGATAACGCCATCTTTAACTTTTGAGGTAACTTTACTTTCCATGATAACCCTCCTTATGAGTTTCATTTAAATCTCACTTTTACTTCAATCAGGATTTCCCAACTATATTTTGGCTGTATCCTTTATGAAGTTCTATCAAAATCTCATCCCTGCTTTTATCAGGACTTTCCAACCAGATCTCGGTTGCCCTGTCAAGAAGTTTACCAATATCTTCTCCTGATTTAAGTTTGAAAAAATTCATAATATCGCTTCCCGTTATGGGAAGGGATTTTTTCTTCATCTCTTCTTTGATCGCTTCTAATCTCAATTTTAACTTGGGAATTTGCATTGGCAGATTATAAGCCTTTGCATGGCTGATATTATCGGCATGGATCAATTCCAAAAGTGGATCGAGTACATTCCCTGTTTGCAGGATCAACCTTCTAATCGCTTTATCTGAAATTTTTTCAGCTTCAGTTCCGGCATCTTTCAACCGCATATGGTTGCGGATAACGATCTCCACTTCTTTGATCTCATCATTACTGAATTTCAATCTGCGCATGATTTTGTGAGCCAGTTCGGAACTGACAACCTCATGTTTATAGAAATGAATTCCGTATTCAGCTTCGCTTTTCACCCGGGCTTTTCCCACATCGTGTAAAAGTGCGATCAAATGCAGTTTCAGGGTCGGTCGAATATTTTCGACTACTTTTAGGCTGTGTTCCCAGGCATCCAGGTCGTGATGCTTATCCTGCTGCAAGCCTACAATTTCCAGCAGTTCAGGAACGACATATTTCAGCAAACCAAAATCCAGCAGCATCTTCAAGGCCGGAATTGGATTGCGTTGAGCCAGCATTTTCGTAAATTCATCGCGGCGACGTTCCCAACTGATATGCTGCAGCATTCTGGCATTTTTACGGATTCCAGTCTGGGTATTTTCTTCGATAATAAAATTGAACCGGGAAGCAAATCGAACAGCGCGCAGCATCCTGAGTGGATCTTCTTTAAATATTATATCAGGCTCGGAAGTTGAGCGGATAATACCGTTTTCAATATCGGAAAGCCCTTTGCCAGTGATGTCTTTGATTTCTCCAGTGATCACATCCAGCAGAAGCGAGTTGATGGTAAAGTCCCTGCGAAAAATATCCTCCGCCAGAGTTCCGCCGGCAACTTCCGGTTTGCGGTCCTTATCGCGATAACTTTCTTTGCGGGTCATTACGAATTCAACTTTGTAACCATTAATTTCAGCCAGGGCAGTTCCAAAATTATCATAAATTACCGGACGGGAAGCCACCTTCTTTTCATGCAGAAAATCTGCCAGTTTCCTGCCGCCTTCCGGCAATTCAACTACGATATCAATATCATCACTGACGATTTCCATCACAAGGTCACGCACAAAACCACCTACAACATAAGTTTTACCAGCGAAAGAGGAGTTTGTAATAGATTTTTTTATAAGATCGATAACTTTTGAATTATGCATTAAAAGTAATTCTCATTATTTTCCAGCAGAATGGCCATGATCTGTGCGGCTGCGGCAATAGCAGCTGTTTCAGCGCGTAAAATATGATTTCCTAAAGTAAAAGTTGTGATATTCTTCATTTTAAATAATTCTGTTTCTTCGTCATCAAAACCGCCTTCCGGACCAATGATCAAGCAAATTGGCTGACCATTGAATTCTTTCACAAGATTAAAAAGAGTTTTATGTTTACCTGTTTCCAGTGCTGCAAATGGTTGGAAATCGGTCAGATTTTCCAGAAAATCCTGCAATCTTTGAGTTGGATGGATTTTGGGTAAAAAGGCATTGTCGCATTGTTTGATCGCGGCAATTGCTGCTTTCTCAAATTTATCTTGAGTGTTGATTGAAGAAATCCGTACAGAATGATTTGTAACGATTGGAAAAAACTCCTTCACTCCCAGTTCCGTAAGTTTTTCCACGATGAGAAAATCATGTTTACTCTTGAGAAGCGGGAAGGCAACTGCGATTGCCGGATGGGTGAATTTTTCTTTTTTGATATCAAGGATTTCGACTTTGACAAATTTCTTGTCGATCTCATAAATTAGGGCTTTTGCCAGCAATCCGTTTCCGCTGGTCAGAAGGATTTCGTCGCCGATTCTTTTTCGGAAAACATGAGAAATATGGTGGAATTCTTCACCAGCGATGGTAAGATTTTTATCGTTTATTTGAAGGTGGGATGTGTAGAAGGATGGCATGGCTGAACTCCCCTAACCCCTCTTCAAATAAGAGGGGGATGCAATTTTTGCATGATCGACATTTATTTTTTCTTTCACAGCGTTCTCAATCTCCCCTCGCTTGAGATGAAGAGAGGGGCCGGGGGTGAGTTCACACAAAAAAATCTTTCAACTTACTGAAGAAACTTTTATTCGGCAGCAGCTTGTGCTGAGAATCAAAGTGAATGAGTTTCTGGAAAAGTTCCTTTTCTTCTGAACTCAGTTTTGTGGGTGTGATAACTCGTACTTTCACAAAAAGATCGCCATGATAGCTGCTGTTCACATGAGGCAGTCCCTGACTTCGCAAGCGGAATACTTTACCGGATTGTGTTCCGGCAGGAATTTTCATTTTAACTTGTCCGGATAAAGTGGGGCAGAGAATTTCCGTTCCCAAAGCTGCTGAAGCAAAACTGATCGGATAATCACAAACCAGATCTGCTTCCTGGCGTTCGAAGATATCATGTTCTTTTTCGTGGATAAGAACAAGGATATCACCATTCTGTCCGCCAAATTTTCCCCTGTTACCCTGACCTCTCAGGCGAATATACTGACCTTCCGAAACTCCGGCTGGAATATTGATGCTGATCGTTTTGGTTTTGGCGGTTCTGCCGTCGCCGCCGCATTTAAGGCATTTATTTTTTATGATTTTTCCGGTTCCATTACAAGATGGACAAGTAACAATCGTCTGCATCTGACCGAAAAGAGAACGTGAGATCTGGCGAACTTGTCCTGAGCCATGACATTGGCTGCAGGATTGTGTTTTGCCATCTGCCGAACCGGAACCGCTGCATTGTTCACAGCTTTCCTGCACATTGATCTTAATTTTTTTATCGACGCCTTTGTTGATTTCTTCCAAAGTAAGGGAAAGTGAAATCTGCAGATCTTCACCGCGATTGCCGGAGCGTGAAGTCTGGCCTCCGCTGCCACCGAAACTGCCGCCGAAAAGGTGTTCAAAAATGCTTCCTAAACCACCACCACTAAAGATATCGGAAAAATCGTTAGCGTGCGTAAAATTTTCCCAGGAAAATCCGTGGCCGCCAAAAGCGCCTTCCAATCCGGCATGTCCGTATTGATCGTATTTCTGTTTTTTGGTTGGATCGCTCAAAACTTCATAAGCTTCAGAGGCTTCTTTAAAACTTTCCTCGGCAGCCTTGTTGTCAGGATTTTTATCAGGATGAAATTTCATTGCCAGTTTACGATAGGCTTTTTTTATCTCAACTTCGCTGGCGTTTTTTTCAACCCCCAGCACTTCATAATAGTCTCTTTTTGCCATTAAATTTCCTTAAAATCTAAAGACCTTCCGAACGGTCGAAGAACCTTCGGAACGGTCTTAAGAACACATTTTCATTTAATTTGCGTTAAGATTGCTTCGCAAGAAATCTTAGAAAGATAACTCGCAATGACACGATTATTTAATGCACCTTCGACTCGACGTTTTACTTTCAAGTCGAATAATGCCAGATTCCTCAATTTCCCCCTAATTAGGGGGATCAAGGGGGTTCTATTTATCGTCGTCCACCACTTCGAAATCGGCATCGACCGGGCCGTCTTGCAGGGGTTGTTCCTGGTGCTGCTGTCCGCCCATCTGGCTGGGATCGAAATCTGCTTCGTGCATTTCCGGTCCCTGTCCTTGTCCACCTTGTGCTCCCTGTTGTTTCTGCATTTCGGCATAGATGATCTCGCCGATCTTCTGAGCTTTCTTGGCCAATACATCGCGAACTGCTTCATATTCTGCTTTTTCGGCAGATTTTTTGTTCAGTTCTTCCAGTTTTTCTTTAGCTTCCTTGATGGCATCTTCCACGGTTTTTCTTTCATCCGGGGAAAGTTTTGCTCCATGTTCTTCCAGGCTCTTTTCTGTGTCGAAAATTAAAGTGTCCAATTCATTATGGGCATGAATGGATTCTTTCTTATTCTTGTCTTCGTCAGCATGAGCTTCGGCATCTTTCACCATTTTTTCGATTTCGGTTTCGTCCAGCGAGCCGGTTCGTTCGATCTTGATGGATTGTTCTTTGCCTGTTCCCTTATCTTTAGCATGAACGTGCAGAATGCCGTTGGCATCGATATCGAAAGTAACTTCGATCTGCGGAATTCCTCGTGGAGCGGTAGGAATGCCGGTTAGTTCGAAATTTCCAAGTCTTCGATTATCGGCAGCCATAGTTCTTTCACCTTGCAAAACAACGATGGATACAGCCGGTTGATTATCGGAAGCAGTAGAGAATATCTGGCTTTTTTTGGTTGGAATCGTCGTGTTTCTTACGATCAGAGTCGTCATCACTCCACCCAGAGTTTCGATTCCCAGAGAAAGCGGAGTTACATCCAACAGCAATATATCGTGCAGGTTTTCATCACCGGCCAGAATACCGCCTTGAATGGCAGCTCCCACAGCAACAACTTCATCTGGATTCACGCTCTTGTTTGCTTTTTTACCAAAGAATTTTTCCACAGCTTCTACCACAGCGGGAATCCTGGTGCTTCCGCCCACCAGCAGGATTTCATCAATGTCTCCTACTGAAAGTTTAGCGTCTTTGAGGGCTTGTTTACAGGGCTCGATAGAACGTGCAATCAGATCGCTGGTCATGCGGTTGAATTGAGACAAAGACAGATCCAGACTCAAATGTTTTGGACCGCTGGCATCTGCTGTGATGAACGGCAGATTTATGTTGGTCGTTTGAGTTCCGGAAAGCTCAATCTTAGCTTTTTCGGCTGCTTCCTTAATCCTTTGCAAAGCCATCGGGTCTTTGGCAATATTGATGCCTTCCTGTTTTTTGAATTCTTCTAAAATCCAATCCATGATCTTCTTGTCGAAGTCATCTCCACCGAGATGTGTGTCTCCGTTGGTGGAAAGCACTTCCACCACACCTTCGGCAACTTCCAGGATGGAAATATCAAAAGTTCCGCCGCCCAAATCGTAAACAGCAACTTTTTCTTCTTTTTTACTTTCCAAACCATAAGCCAGAGCAGCAGCAGTCGGTTCATTGATAATTCGTTTCACATCCAAACCGGCAATTCGTCCCGCATCTTTGGTGGCTTGTCTTTGAGCATCATTAAAATATGCCGGCACAGTGATCACAGCTTCCGTGATCTTCTGTCCCAGATGTGCTTCGGCAGTTTCTTTCATTTTCGTCAGCACCATAGCACTGATTTCCTGAGGTGTGAAATCTTTATTTTCCACATCCACATGAACGGTTACTTCACCAAATTTTCCACCTTTCACCTGGTAGGTAACGTTCTGGATTTCGGAACCAACCTCATTCAGTTGACGTCCCATGAAACGTTTGATCGAAGAGATCGTGTTTTTGGGATTGGTAACAGCCTGACGTTTGGCGATCTGCCCTACGAGTCTTTCTTTATCTTTTGTAAAAGCAACCACTGAAGGGGTGGTTCTGGTGCCTTCGGCATTTTGAATTACAACAGGTTTTCCACCTTCCATCACACTAACGCAGGAATTAGTTGTTCCCAGGTCAATTCCAATGATCTTTCCCATATTTCCTCCTTATCAGACCAGATGCCTTGCATCAGTCTGATCATATATTTTTCTTTTTTGTTTTTTTAACAGCAATAAATAGTTTCTCGATCCCAGGTTCGTCTTGGGATCGCAAATTGTTTATACGTTAAGAAGATCAGTCTTCGTTATACTTCGACCAGACTGGCAAACTTCGTAACGAGATTTAATATTCAATTATACACTTCTATTTTTATTCTTAAACAGGATGTTTGAGTTACTTTTTTTTTCTTTCTGATTCGTTGCAGATTTTTTCCGGTTTTTCGCCGTTGGAAACAGCTACTCGCACCGGGCGGATTATTTTATTATTCATTTTATAGCCGTTTTGAATGATGGCGATTACCGTGTTTTCTTCCAATTCTGATGGAATGTGAGCCAGGGCATCATGAAATTCCGGATCAAACTCCTTTCCCAACGCTTCCAATTTTTCTACGCCTTCTTTCTTTAAAAGGTTATTCAACTGCTGGAAGATCAATTTGATACCTTTTTCAAAAGATTCTCTGTTCATTTCCACTTCAGGATGCAAGGCTCGTTCGAAGTTATCGATCACATCGCAAAGATCCAGCACGATCCTCTCATTGGCATTTTTGATCCAGTTTGATTTTTCAGAGATATTTCGTTTGCGGAAGTTCTCGAATTCTGCTGCAGCGCGGATGTATTTATCTTTCAATTCTGCCAGTTCAATTTCCAAAAGAACTATCTGATCTTTGGAAGTGAGTTTCTTCTTCACTTTCTTGAAATCGGCTTTCTCATCAATTTCAGTTTCATTATTTCTGATATTCTCGTTATTTTTATCGTTCATTACTTGGCACCACCATACCTTTTTTTGTCGTTTTCGTGATGATCTCCGCAATATCACGCACGATGGGAATGTTGCGTTTATAATTCATGCGGACAGGACCCAAAACACCCAGAAACCCGGGAATCCCAAAGATTTCATATTTAGCATAAATCAAGGAATAATCGGCTAATTCAGCCAATCCAAGATCTTCTCCCAACAGAACATGATAAGCATTTTTTCCGTCACTTTTCTGCATCAGATTTACCAGGTGTTCCTGTCTCTGGATGAAACCGAGAAAGGTTAAGATCGAACTTTTATTGTCGAATTCGGGTTGTTCCAAAAAGCTGATATTGCCGTCAAAATGTATGAAATAACTGCTGATTTCGGAAATAGCTTTTTGCAGTTCTTCCAGGAAAAGCTTGAGAATCTTATTCTCTTCACTGATCCTCTCGGTAGTTTCTTCCAGGTATTTGGTTTGAATATCATAAATTCTATGACCGACAAATTCATCATTGGCATAACGCACGATCGCTCTCAGTTGCTGCTCCGTGATGCCGTAATCCCATTTCAGGATAACTGTTTTATCCAGGCCGGAATCCAGACTGACCACGAAAAGAAGCTTGTTGTCCGAAATTTTGAAAACTTTCAGTTTTTCCAGGTAGCCATAAGAAACTTCCGGTTCGGCCACAAAGCTCAACTGGTCGGTTTCCGAAGCCAGGAACTGCATTATATAATGCAGAGCCAATGGTGTATCTTTATAATATTTAATCAGAATATTGCGCAAGATATCCGATTTTTCATATTTAACAGTTTTCAGGATCGGGTCTAACTTTTCCAAATAACGGCGATAACCCAGAATGGTGGGAATGCGGCCTGCCGATGTGTGCGGCTGGAAAATCAGATTTTCCTTTTCCAACTTATTCAGATCTATCCGAATCGTAGCGGGACTGGCGTTCCTGATATATTTTTCACAGATCAGTTTGGATGATACCGGCTCCATCGATTTGATGTAATCTTCTATCAAATACGACAAAACTTTCTGCTGCCTGATCTCATTCTTTTTCATCTTCTCTTAACCTCATTTCTTAGCATTAGCTTTACTGCATTGCTAACAAGGGACAAATTAATTTCAGATTAACGATTGTCAAACTTTTTTTAGCAGACATGTGAGGCGAGCGCTAATTTCGCAAAGATTGACAAAGAAACAGGCTCTAAACAATTTATACAAAGTAGAAAAATGTAGAGGTAGATATGAACGAAATGAAAAGCGAGCATCAAATTGCCAGAATCGAAGTTCTGGCAAAAGGCGAATATCTTTCCGACGTGATAAGTTTTGTGGGAGAATTGGCTAAGAGACTGGGATTGGATAAAAAAGAAGCGAAACATTTGGAACTGGTTACGGAAGAAACCTGCCTGAATGTGATCGAACATGCTTTCGATCCGGAAGAAAATGGAGTTTACGAAATCATCGTTGAAAGACAACCGGGGAAAGTGGTTGTAGCTGTAGAAGATCGCGGTTTACCGTTTGATTTCACCAAATTCAAACCGGATGAGGACAAAGGGTTGGGAATGCTTTTGATGCGGGCTTTTGCCGATGAGATAAAATTTTCCAATATTGGACGCGGTGGCAAACGAGTGGAACTGATCAAAAATCTGACATACGAAGAAATTGAAGAACTGAAAACCAAAGAAGACGATGAAAAGAAGGAAGCTCCTCTCGCTCCGGCTGATGAAGTTGTGACCATTCGCCTGATGCAGCCGGAAGATGCTGTGAATATGGCGCGTTGTATCTATCGATCTTACGGCTATACTTACGGTTGGGAATTTATTTACTATCCCGAAAAAGTGAAAGAGTTGCTGTCCAGCGGCTTTCTGACTTCCTGCATTTATGTGAATTCTACCAACGAAATCGTGGGACATTTTGCCATGATTCGAGCCAGCAATGATGACCTGGTAGGAGAAACCGGCATGGCAGTCACCGATCCGCGTTATCGGGGGCGTGGATTGTTTAAGAACATGAAGCTTTTCATGGCTGAATATGCTAAGAAAATGGGGATTCGCGGTTTTTATAGTGAAGCAGTGGCAGTTCATCCTTATTCACAGAAAGGAAATATTTCATTGGGAGCGCATGAAACCGGTGTGTTGCTGGGATTGGTTCCTGCTACGATGTTTTTCAAGAAAATCCAGACCACAGAAAAAAATAAACGCCAGCCGGCAGTATTTTTCTACTTCAAACTTCTGGATGGTCCGGTAGAAAAACTCTATCTGCCCTTCCATCACAACTCGATGATCCGCAAAATTTATGACATGAATAAAATCGAACGCGAATTTGTTGCTTTTGACGAAACATCTAAAAACTTGAAATTAGTAAAAAAATCTCAGGTTGATGTGTCTGTGAAACCCGATCACGGTTTTGCTTTCATGAAGATATCTCAATATGGAGAGGATTTTATCGAGTTGATAAAATTCAGATTGCGCGAGTTGTGTTTCCGCAAATTGGATTGCATTTACATCGATCTGCCGTTAGCAGATCCTGCCAGCCAGAAATTCTGCGCTTCTTTGGAAATGCTGGGTTTCTTTTTTGCCGGCATCATTCCCGAAATGGACAAAGGAGATGTGCTCAGACTGCAATATTTGAACAATGTGGAAGTCGATATCAACGAGATCGTCACAGCTTCCGAGTTTGGTGAAGAGCTGGCGAATTACGTGCGAGACGCTTATAAATCGATGATGGAGAGATAACAGAATAAAGTTGGACTTCTCGTCACGAGGAATTCATGAGTTTGGCGTTTTCTTCTCGAAAACATTATTAAAAATTATCAGATCGGGACGATCTGCAGAAAAGTATGATTCAATCGAGTCCCCGATTTAATCGGGGATTGAACCAACACAATTATGTGACCTTGCCATCGCTTCTTTCAAGGAATCTCGCATTTAGCAATGTCAAGGTTGGATGTGAAAGAAACCTTGGCAGGATTAAGCATTCATGAGTTTAGCGTTTTCGTCTCGAAAACATTATTAAAAATTATCAGATCGGGACGATCTGCAGAAAAGTATGATTCAATCGAGTCCCCGATTTAATCGGGGATTGAACCAACACAATTTCCGCTTAATCCCGACGAAGTTTATCGGAGCCGGATTTCCTGTTCTTCACATATTTATCAAACCACTCGAGTTGTTCCGCCAACACGTGCAGCAGCGATTCACGTGCAAAATAGCCGTGTCCTTCTTTTGGTAATATAACTAATCTGGCGGTTGCGCCGTTGCCTTTTAGAGCTTGGTAAAAGCGTTTGGATTGGAGAGGAAATGTGCCGGAATTGGGATCATCTTCTCCATGAATAAGCAAGATCGGTTCGTTGATCTTTTCCGCCTGCATGAAAGGTGAGACTTCCATGTAAAAATCTTTTGCTTCCCACAAAGTGCGACGTTCGCTCTGGAAACCGAATGGTGTGAGAGTACGGTTGTAAGCACCGCTCTTGGCAATTCCGGCAGCGCAAATATCACTGTGTGCCAGCACATTTGCTACCATGAATGCACCATAACTGTGACCGGTGATGCCAACTCTGTCCGGATCGATAATGCCGCGCTGATCGAGGTAATCGATCGCAGCCTGAACACTGCTGACGGTTTGAGTGATAAAAGTTTCGTTCACCGTTTCCGGGTCACCTACGATCGGGATGGAAGCGTTCATCAGAACAGCGTAACCTTCCAAGACAAAATAGCGGATGGAAGCTCCCCAGAAATTGGGAAAACGAAAAGGCGAACCAGTTATTTGTCCGGCCGTAGAAGCATCAGCGAATTCTTCCGGATAAGCTTCAAAAATGAGTGGAAGCCGATCCCCTTCCCGGTAGTTTGCCGGCAATATCAGGGTTCCGGAAAGCGGAATGCCATCCTGGCGAGAATACGCGATGAGTTCAGTTTTTAAATCTGTCATTTCAGGATAAGGATTGTGATAATTTGTGATTTGAATCTTTTGCTTCGTTACCAGATCGATGAAAAAATAATCTCGATATTTGATGCTGCTTTCGCTGCAGATAACTATTTTATTCAAATCCTCATTCAAAAAAGACAGAAACGTTTCGTAATGATCGGGTTGGCATTGCCAGAGGATTTCTTTTTCTTTTGTCTCAAGATTTAATTTGGCAAGATAAGGAAAATTTCCTTCCGGAGTTGCCCCAATTTCGTTATCTAAATACACGATATTATTTTGTTTGATGAAGACTTCTTCTCCACTCGCTGTTTTTTTCATCACCAGTTTACCAGGAAAATTATATCGTTCCTGCCGGCTCATATCAAAAAGCAATTGCGGTTCGTCCGAACCGATCTGATAAAGCCAATATCGGTTCCAGATGCGGTCGCGGTCATATTCTCCATAGATCAGTTCATCTTCCGCTTCCGACCACTGAATGCTGGAATAGCGATAGGTAGTTTTGAATATTTCTTCCGGCTCATTTTGGAAAGGTGCTTGCAGGCGCATGATCTTATCGCGGTGTGAAACCTCGACTTTGGGATCGCCTTCATCCAAAGCTTCCACCCAGACCAGACTTGCTCCTTTCAACGGCTGCCATTTGTACAACCGGGGTCCCTTTTTTGTTCCGCCAATTGGAATCTGGTCTTGTAAAGGACGGGCATAAAGCATTTTTATATTTTCTCCCTTCCTGTTCAAAACCTGAAATGTCTGTGGAAAGTGATAGTAAGGAACCTGGTAGGAATATGGTTTATTGATTTTGTTGGTGAGAATATATTGATTGTTAGGAGATAGCTTAATCTCATCCCAAACGGCAGGAGCAGTGATCAATTTTAGTTTCTTGTTTTTTGAATTCAAGGTTGCGATCTGCGATGTGAAAAAATAATCGAAAAGTGTTTCGTCATATTTATCCTGCAATAAATTCTGATAAGTACGATTTGTACTAACAGCTCCACTGGTTTCTTCCATAATTGGAGATTCAGGAATCAGAGAACGCTGCGGCATTGTTCCCCTTCCTTTTGGAATGACTTTAAGCAGCAAAGTATTGTTGTCGCTCATCCACCAGAAAGGTTCATCGCCGAAAGCATCATTTAACAGAACATTATCAAAATACGTAATTTTTCCGGTTGCTGTTTCCACAACTAAAATCTGCACTCCCATATCTGTTTCGTAAGAAAAAGCGATCTGTTTATGATCGTGGGAAAGTTTGTATTCCCTGATTTTGATATTTTCCGGAAAATCAATCACTATCTTTTCGTCTGTTTCAAAATTATGAATGGCAAAATAATTAAGCGGATATTGTTTAACCGGAGCGTTCAGTTTGATAGAAATATCTTCTCCGGCCAGTTTCACAGTTGGATCGCTGATTTGCTCAAGTGTTTGATAGCGCTGATAATTTGTTTCCAGTCCAAGCTGTGTGAAGCGAACGAAAGAATAATAGGGTGGACGCTCTTTATCAAAGATATCCTGAATATTTTGCGGAGGCAATTTGTAACCGCTTTCGTTGGCTGAAATATTCATAAGAATACTCCCGATAATTAAAATGAAAATTAGTTTTTTCAAAATCTAACTCCAATATTTTTTTATCCGAAACAAACTGAAAAATTTAACAAGCTATGACAAGAACTTTTGGAATAATGATTAAATCAAAACGTCTTTCTGAGAAATTCTCTCTATCTTTCTTTCGAAGAATCTCGTTTCTCAACCTCATCCCCAGCCCTTCTCCTATCTATGAGAAGGGTGTCGGAGAATACATGAAAGAACATCCGATAGAAATTGCTCCCGTCTTTAAATACTTCGGCGCGACAAGTCGTTTGATACCGCAGAAAGGCAACTCGCTAAGACAGTGTTTCAAAACGTCTTTCTGAAGAATTTTGGTTCAAACATGAAACCTTCCGAACGGTCGGAGAACCTTCGGAACGGTTTTAATAAATTTAAAGTTGAGATTGCTTTGTCAGAAATAGTAAACAGATCACTCGCAAAGACTGTTTTAGCCCAATTCAAAAGTGGTGACCCCGAAGATTTTATTGATCTCGATTTTTGGGAAATCACCGGTGTACATGCGAGCGGTTTCGAAGACTTTCCGCATCTTGTATTTCTGCACTAATTTCACTGCTTCAGGATTAATTTCGGGAATATCGAGGTAAATTTTTTCTCTCTTTGGAATTTGAGAAATTGCAGATTGGAAAAGCTTCTCAGCTTGTTCAATTGAATCGGCAAAAAGCGGCCCGATTTTATAGCCAACCCGACAAAGACGAATGACAACGAAGCCAGCTAATTTGGCATTTTCTTTAATTCCGAATGCAAGTGAACCGGTTTGCCTCAACCAGGATTTCAGAAAAGTTCTTCTTCTGGTGGGAAAGCATTTCAGATCGTAATTCAGGATTTCCTCAAAGTCGATTTCTTCGAGTGAAAAAACATGGTTAGAAATTTTGTAATCAGTTTGTTTTTCAAATTCATAACGTCTGTTGTTGTAAGCAAACTTGAATCCGCTTTTCTGGTAGTTTTCCTGTTGGGCAACCACACCATCCAAACCGATATTGCAGTTACCTGCATTTTTTATAGCATGATTCCAAAGCTGCATTCCAAGGCCTTTTTCTCGATATTTGGCAAGGACGATAAAGAATCCCAGGAAAGCAAATGAAATATCATATTTCACCAGTGAAATACAACCAACAGGTTTCCCCTCTAATTCTGCGACGAAAAAACCCTCGGGATCGGTTTGGTAAAATGTGTCAGCATCATGTAGGCCGGGATTCCAGCCTTCATTGGCAGCCTGATCGATCAGGAAATTCAGGTTGATGCGTTTCATGGTGCGGATTTGTAAATCGGTATCACTCAATATTCTTCTCCTTTGCGAAACAGGAGTTCCGCTTCACGACGCATTCCCCAAGGGGGCTTTGGGAACGAGATTAAAACCTTCCGAACGGTCGGAGAACCTTCGGAACGGTTTTAATAAATTTCAAGTTGAGATTGCTTCGTCTGATGCCACAGGAAGAAAACTCGCAAAGTCAAAATTAAAACAAACTCAACTGTTCACCCACATCACTTCGATACGGAATGATCTTAGGAGAGATACCGAATTGCCGGCATAAAGCATCAAATGTGTTTTTCAGTTTCTCGTGATTATTAGCAGAACAACTATAATTTTCACCAAATTTCCGAATATATTTTTGCTTCAAATCTGGAAAATGTTCATCCAGTTTTCGATAAAAATATTCGCGTTGACGATCCCGCATCGTCATGCCAAAAGCCGGAATGATATATTTCACGCCTGCCTGATGAGCTTTCTCCAGAATTGCTGTAATGTTTTCCACATTATCTTCAATGAATGGCAGGATCGGCATCATGGAAATGCCAACCTGAATGCCATTATCGGAAAGAATTTTCATCGCTTTGTATCTTTCGGATGGAAGTGAGGCACCCGGTTCTAAAATCTTTGCCAGAGCATCATCCGATGTGGTGATAGTAAAACTGACGGTAGTATAAACCAGATTTATCTTTTTCAAAATTTCTAAATCGTTCAAAATATGACTGCTTTTGGTGATGATGTGCAGCGGAAAACCGAATTCAGCGATCACTTCCAAAGCACGATGAGTAAGTTGCAGTTCAGTTTCAACCGGCTGATATGGATCATTCATGGAGCCAAGTCCGATAGTACCTTTCACGCGTTTGGTGGAGAGTTCTTTTCTCAGCAGTTCGATGGCGTTTTCTTTATAAAGAATTTCATGATCAAAATCTTCGATCTGGTAGCATTCGCTGCGGGTATCGCAATAGATGCATTGATGCTGGCAGCCGCGATAGAGGTTCAGGTTGTATTTCAAACCGAACCAATCATCCGGTTGTTTTACGTTACCAAGCAGTTTTCCGGCAATTATCGACTTAATTAAAAACTGACTCAAGATACAAAATCAGATAATTAATTATTCAGCATTTGCAGCCTGGAAGAGAATACATCGTTTTCCGGATCTAAAGAACCGGCTTGTTTATAATAATTTTCAGCTCCGGTTTTATCATTGAGTTCTTTATAGGTGTCTCCCAGAAAAATCAGCAGGTCAAAGTTGTAAGCATTGATATCAAGAGCCATTTCGAGATATTTCTTCGCTTTGGCGTAGTCCATTTGCAGGGTGTACAATCTACCGATCATGAAAAACTTGAACCAGGAATTGGAAGTTATTCCGGCATTGATCAGATCGACAGCTTCTTTGTATTTGCCATTTTTGATCAAAAGATCTAATTTTGTATATAATGGCTCTAAATATGGAGGTTGTTTCTGGATAGCGCTATCAAGATAAATTTCAGCTTTGCTGAATTCGCCGGTGCTGATACAAACTTTCCCCAGCAGGAAATCAGTCAGAGCGAAACTGCTGTCCCAGTTTTTTGCTTTCAGGAGGGAATTTTTGGCATTTTCAAAATCATTCTTTTCCAGATATTTCCAACCAAGATTGATCTCAATTATCACGTTTGGCTGAATATTATCAATGATTTTAGCCATGTAGGCTATTTTCATTCTTTCCAGAAAATAAAGAAGTTCCCGATCCGAACATCTGTCGATAGCTGTATTCATATTGATCGTGAAATCAGTCCAATTGGCATTCAAAGCACAATTCAGGCATTGCAAAATGGCATAATAGGACTGGGGAGCTGTATTATCTTTAGCTTTCAAGCTTTCCATGCAGGCAGCCTGCAGGAACATACCATCATTTTTTACGTTCAAATTTACAGCCAGCACAAGCCGTTCAAAGTCGCTCATCCATTCCAGATTATTCAGTTTTGCCGAAAGTTCTTTATTGGAATGCACATAATTTAGAGTTGCAATTTTATAATCTGAAATCAGGCAGAAAGAATCTTTATAGCAAAGAGATCGAACCAGTGTATCGAGAATCAGTTTAAATTTATTATTCCCGTAATCAGAATTGGCGAGCATATCCTGAACTTCATTATAATATCTTGTTTTCAGATTTTGCAGATATTCCTGATAATCCGTAATCAATTTACTGGAATTTTCCGGCAGGCCGGATTGCGGGGAAAAAACATAATACTGCTGGAAAAGTT
The DNA here is from genome assembly GCA_030656075.1 of Candidatus Cloacimonadales bacterium. Taxonomy (GTDB): domain Bacteria; phylum Cloacimonadota; class Cloacimonadia; order Cloacimonadales; family TCS61; genus B137-G9. Next base: position 6,071 of record JAUSOT010000147.1, on the reverse strand, counting down.
CATTGGTGGAATTCATCGCTTGAATGAGAGAATCGATTTCTGCCAGAGTCTGTTCATTAATCTGTGTTTTATGCTTCAATTTGTGAGTATTGAGGAACATTTCCTTTTGAGTGAAATAATTTTTTAGGCAGTCTTCTGCTTTCTGCTGTGCTTTTTCAGTGATACTGAATTCTTCGATTTCCGGTGCATTCTGTAAAAAAGGTGTTAAAGTAGAAAAGGCAGCGATATAATCCAGGGCTGTAATTTGTTCCAGGGCAGTGTTATAAAATTGAAAAAACTCTTCGTAGCGAGGCCAGGACTCTTCCCGAATGGTAAATTTTTCTGAAAATTCCTGGTTTTCAAAATAGAATTCCTGGTAAATGTTCACATCATTTCTCGAAAAACTGGCGAGCAGATAATTTTCCAGAACTTGAGTTTCCAGGGCAGCGATCTTCTTATTATTTTGCTTTATAAAAAGGTTTTCCTTCACAATCCCTTTAATGTCTTTGGGAAATGACCAGCCATCAGGCGAAATTCTGAAGACAACCTGAATTTGATTGATCGTTTCAAGATCGATGCTTACGTAGCGGTCTTCCCGAAATAGGTTTCCCTTTTGCAGCAGGAATTGAGATGCTGCCAGATTTACTGAGATTAACATTAAAACAAAAACTAAAAAAAATGTTCGTTTGAATGCATTAAACATATCCCCTCCGTGTATGTTGCAACTATTTATTTCTAATTTATTATCTCTTACTAATTAAGCCAAATTCTGCAAAAAAATTGTTGAGTCAAGTTTTTATTTATTTTCCTGCTCATCTTTTAATTTCTTCCACCAATCCAGCCGTTTTTGGATTTCTTTTTCATAACCGAATTGGGAAGGTTTGTAATAGGATTTCTCGTTCATTCCATCGGGAAAATATTTCTGATAACTGTAGGCATTTTCGTGCATGTGATCGTAAGTGTAATCTTTGCCGTAATCCAGTTCTTTCATCAATTTCGTAGGAGCGTTCCGAATGTGCAGCGGCACACCGAGGTGACTGGTTTGCTGCGCATCGGCGGCGGCTTTTTTATATGCTTCGTAGAGTGCGTTGCTCTTTGGTGCGGTGGCTAAGTAAACCACCAGTTGCGCCAGCGCAACGTTTGCTTCCGGCATTCCCAGAAAATGACACGTATCTTTGACGGCAATGGCTTGAACCAGCGCATTCGGATCGGCCAGACCTACATCCTCGGAAGCAAACCGCACCAAACGCCGTGCCACATACAGCGGATCTTCTCCTGCTTCCAACATGCGTGCCAGCCAGTAAAGTCCAGCCTGCGGATCGCTGCCGCGCAGAGATTTATGCAGAGCCGAGATCACATTGTAATGCTCCTCGCGGTCTTTGTCGTAGAACATCGCTTTACGGCTGAGAATGTGGGAAATGAAAGGCACATCGATCAACTTTTCATCTTTCACATTCTGCAAAATTATTTCTAAATAATTCAACGCTTTTCGAGCATCACCACCGCAAAGTTCCGCCAGGTAGGGAAGGCTCTTTTCATCAAAATCAATTTTAACAGAAATTGCCTCGATGGCACGCTGGATGATCTTAATGATATCTTCGTCGGAAAGCTGCTGCAACACAAAGACATTACAGCGGGAAAGCAGGGCGGAGATCACTTCGAAAGATGGATTTTCTGTGGTTGCTCCGATCAGAATTATAGCGCCGGATTCGACGTAATGCAAAAAAGCGTCCTGCTGGGATTTATTGAAACGGTGAATTTCATCGATGAAAAGGATGGTTCCTTTATTGTGTGCTTTCAGGTTGTATTCAGCTTCTTTCATCACGGCTTTCACATCTTTGATGCTGGCCAGCACCGCACTGAAGGAGATGAATCGGTGTGATGTTTTTCCTTGAATTAAACGAGCAATAGTAGTTTTTCCCGTGCCGGGAGGTCCCCACAAAATGAAGGAATTGTAATTGTCGGTCTCGATCATGTTGCGCAGTTGCGAACCATCTTCCAGCAGCTTTTGCTGACCGAAAACCTGGTTCAGTTCCTGCGGTCTGATCTTTTCTGCCAAAGGCACATTGGTCGGTTTCTTCGTCTCTTCAAACAGCGATATCTGATCACTCATATCTATCCTCTAATTTCATTTGGAATTCAGTATTAAAAGTGGATTTTATCTGTCAAATGTTTTTAACTGTGGAGTTAAATACAGCAAGGCTTGACTCGGTAACGGAGTACGAGTCGAGAATTGCGGGAATATAGATTCATTATTCTCGCATCATCTGACCACTCCTGAGTGGTTCAGACAGAGCAAGTCCAATGAAAAACTCATTCTTACCTCAATCCTGTGCATTGAGGCAATTTTAGGAAAGATATTTAGCTGCTAATTAACGCGGATGGACAATGAATTATTGAGAGTGTCTTTCTGAGGAATTCTCCATAGGCATTCGACGAAGAATCTCATTATTGAAAATGCAAAACCATCATTCTGGCCATTCTTTTGTTCGTTTTTGCCTGCGTGGCGTAGTTTCAAGAAGCCAGGTTCGATGTGAAAAAAAAATCAGCGTTCATCCGTGGAAATCCGCGGCGGGAAAAGAAGTAAAGCTGAGAGAATTTTCATTAGATTCTTCGCGGACCAGGCTAAAAGAGTCCTCAGAAAGACATTTTTCTAAGAACAATCAAATTAATAAAATCTCGGTGTTTTCGGTGTTCTTTCGGTGGCAAAAAGTTAAACCTTGCGGAGAGCAAGAAGAGCAAGAAGTTCAAAAATCTTCGTAAGGTAACAAAAAAGCCCCGATTGCTCGGGGCCAACATTAAATCATAGGGGGGAATTTAATGTTCTATATTACTCATCGGAGAGATGCGTTAAAATTCAACCTTCTCGTCAATGCAGATATGAATACTGCCCTTGCTGGTTGTTTTGGTTGCAGTTAAATCGACAAAATCTTTATCCCAGCCAATAATTTTTACCGAGCCATTTATATTTTCGAGATCAAGTTCTGTATTTTTGCCAACCTCAATTGTTTTGCGGAATGTGTCTGTCTGGGAAATTCCATATAATAAAACGGCAATCGATAATATTGCTAAAAAAATTACTACCTTTTTCATTTTTCCTCCAAACTCTTCTTATGCGAAGGCCTATTGCAATTACGATGCCAAATGAGCTGGTCGGCTTTAATGTGTTGAAATGTATGTGGTTAGGAAGGTTTAGATTTATCGGATTAAAATGCAGCAGATTATTGAAATGATAAATCTGCCGCTAACGGTTTATCAAAAAGACTAATTTTGGGATAGCGTTTTAACCGATAATAAACTCGATCTGTTTTGGAAGCAGTTCGATGCTGAAATCATGCGGATTTTCCAGGACGGGAAGTTCGCCGTCGAAATAAATCGGCAGGATCTGTTCGGTTTTCACGCGGATGGTTTTACTTTGATGTATCACCACTTCCGGCTGCTTCAGGTGCTGTCCTTTGATGGCCTGCGGCAGTAAACCGAGGATTCGTCTTCTGGTCACATTTTCGATGAGGCAGATGTCCAAAAGTCCGTCATTCACCCGAGCTTCCGGAGTGAGCAGGAAACCACCGCCGGTGGAAAGTCCGTTGCCGATGGAACACAACAGGAAGGATTGGTTCAAAGTGCAATTGTCCAAAATGAATTCTGCCTGGAATTTTTTGAGTTTAACCAATGCCATGATGACTGCGACTAAATAGCGGGGAAGACCATTCAGATATTTGATGCCGTTGGAAATACGCGCCACTTGCGCATCGAATCCCAACCCGAGAGCATTGATGAAATAGAAATTTTCAATTTTACCAACATCGATCTGCATGGTTTTTTGTTTTTTCAAAATGTCAATTGCTCTGTCAACATGGTTGGAAAGTTTGAAGTTCATGGCAAAATCATTACCGCCGCCTTCGGGGATCAATCCCAGTTTTACTTCGGATTGTCTTCCAGACTGCATAATGCCGTTCACAGTTTCGTTTAAAGTGCCGTCACCACCAACGACAACGATTTTCCTGAAACCTTTTTCGATTGCGTTTTTGGCTAACTCAGCAGCATGCAGGGGAGCTCGAGTCAGTTCTAATTCATAATCAAATTTGTGATTGTTCAAGGAATGGATCAAGCTGTTGATCATTCTACCGGCTTTTCCTCTTCCGGCATTTGCATTTGCGATAAAAAACCATTTAGTGTTCATAAGATTTCCTTTTTTTTCCACTTAAGTAAATTAACACACCCCACGACTAAAGTCGCACCCCTCTCAAGAGGGGAATGATCACCTTCTCTTTTGGCTTGATTCCAGCTTCTTCAAGACAAACACAAATTCACCTTTCGGCAGATCGGTTGTCTGAATTTCCAATTCTTTCAAATTTCCCCAGAAGAATTTTTCTTCCGGTTGAGTAAGTTTGTAGGTAATTATCGCCTGGCGATTATCCCCCAAAACCTTTCTGAAATCACGGAGCATTTGCTTCAGTCTATACGGCGCTTCCAGGAAGATCACATTCAAATGAGTCGGGACTTTCTTTAAAGCTTCCAGGCGTTTTTCTGTATTGGCTGGTAAAAATCCGTAATAGAGAAAATTATCGGCAGCCAAACCGCATCCCATCAAAGCTGCCATAAGGGAAGAAGCCCCTGGAATGGGAACCACCGGAATGCCGTTTTGCTGGCATTGCCAGACCAGCGTATTGCCAGGATCGGCAAACAGCGGCGTGCCGGCATCGCTGATCAGAGCGGCGGATTCACCGTTCATCAGCATACGATCCAAGAGAATTTTACTCTGCTCTTTTTCGTTGTGTTCGTTCAAAAGCTTCAGCGGTTTTTTAATGTCGTAAGCATGTAAAATCCTGCTGCCGGGTTTGTATTCTTCGCAAATCACGAAATCCACTTCCTGCAGAACTTTGAGCGCTCGCAGCGTGATGTCGTCTTTGTTCCCGATCGGAGTGGCAACTACGTACAATTTACTTTTGGTAAGCATTCTAATCCGAACATTTGATCGTGTAAACGATCTCGCCTCTGTAATTCTGTTTATAATAAACGATTAGACCGATGACGATCAATATGACGGTGACGATCAAACCGGCTAAACTCAATTTCAGGCTGAGCGCATAAGCTTCCGGTGCAAATTTCAGTTCAACTACATGTTCTCCAGCCGGAACTATGACTCCCCGCAAAATATAATTAGTCGGATATATCTCCGTTTCGGCTCCATCGACATAAGCTTTCCAACCGGCAGGATAATAAATTTCGCTGATCGTCAGAAAAGCGGTCAAATCTGTTTGAACGTCGAACTTTAGATAATGCAGATCATAATTTTCCAAAACTGCAGATGTGTTTGCAGGAGATGAAACCGGTGGGATTTCCTGCTCCACGATTGCTGTTTCAGCCGGGTTGAATTCCTGCTGGTTCAGGCGTTTCCAGATGTTCTCTTTCTGCTCGATCATTTCTATACCTTTCACAAACCAGGCACGTGGGAGATAGGTTTTATTTTGGAATACCGTTTGTTTTTGTTTGCGGTCATAAAATGTATATTCTAAATTATCGAAGGGCAGATTTTCCGGGAAGATCACGTATTTCACGTTCAGCATATTCACGATATTCCAATTGATGGGAACGCGATTTTGGAATTCGTAATTCAGGCAATTATCCAGAATTTCCTGGTAGCGTTTCAGTTTAGCGCCGTGATAACCTCCGATCGATTGATTATAATATGCCCATTGATTTTTACCGAAATCACTACTATAACCTGGAATATACAATGGATATATACGGAACGTTTCTTCATCTTTTTCCAAGAATTTATCTGCATCCGTTTTGGAATATTTTTTTTCAAGGTCTTTCTGCAGAACCACATCCTGTAAAAAGCGTTTATCGACAATTAGCAGATCTACTACAACTAAGATCATGATGAGAATGAGATAGGGATATTTCCCCATTTTTTTATTGCCATACAGCAGGGAAAGGATGATCGCTCCGATCAGGAATAAACCGGTCGCGATGCCGTCATTCAGGGCTTTTTCGTAGCGGACGGATTTCAACTGCTGAATTTGTTGAGCAGAATACTTGGTACTTTCGCCTTCCTTGGAAAATCCCGAACTCTGCATAGAACCGAT
>JAUSOT010000135.1 GCA_030656075.1 Candidatus Cloacimonadales bacterium | reverse complement strand
TTTTGAAACTCCGTTTCCAATTTCCTCCATGATTGCTGGTTCAATCGTCTCGATTCGAGAATAATTAATGATGATTTTCGAGACGAAAATGAAAAACATTGCGGACTCCTCGAGACGAGAAGTCCAATAAGCATAAACCTTGCGAACAGTCGAATTTATGAGAACTTTCGCAACGGTTGGCTTGTGAAACAAAAACCTCTAAACTTACTCGTAAAATATTTTCTGCTTGACTGGGAAATAAAATTTCCGTTTTTTGCAGAAGTGATAGAAGAAATTTGAGATAAGGAAGTAAAAAAATGGTAAAAGAAATTTATCAGATTCAGATAGCTTTGAAAAATTTTAAACCCAAGATTTGGAGAAGATTATTGGTTCAATCGGATATATTATTGCCGGATTTTCATAAGATCATTCAAACAACGATGGGGTGGACAAATTCACATTTACACCATTTTATAAAAGATAGAACTTTCTATACAGTAAGGATGAAAGGTGATAGTTTTTGGGGTGATCTGGATAATGTTGATTACAAAAAAATCAAGCTATCAGACATTTTGACAACGGAAAAAGAAAAAATAATTTATGAATATGACTTCGGCGATAGTTGGGAACATGATATAATCTTAGAGAAAATCCTGTTAGACGACAAAACTCAGAGTTATCCGATTTGTATCGCAGGAAAAATGAACTGTCCACCGGAAGACTGCGGCGGTGTTTGGGGCTATTCAGACTTATTAGAAATACTCAAACATCCTGATCATGATGAGTATGAAGAATATTTAGAATGGTTGGGAGACGAATTTGAACCTGATTATTTCGATAAAGATGCAATTAACGAGATGCTGAAATTTAAGAATTTCGGCTGCGTTCAATTCTATTGATTTAAAACTTTTTTTCTATAGCATCCAATCCCTCTCGTTCCAAAACTCTATTTGGGAACGTAATTGTTTTGAAACTCCGTTTCCAATTTCCTCCAAGTTCGCTGGTTCAATCGTCTCGATCGAACTAAATGTTTTCTCTCGTTCCCAAAACTCTGTTTTTTCTCTCGTTCCTAAACTCTATTTGGGAACGTAATTGTTTTGAAACTCCGTTTCCAATTTCCTCCAAGTTCGCTGGTTCGATCGTCTCGATCGAACTAAATGTTTTCTCTCGTTCCCAAAACTCTGTGTTTTCTCTCGTTCCTAAACTCTGTTTGGGAACGTAATTGTTTTGAAACTCCGTTTCCAATTTCCTCCAAGTTCGCTGGTTCAATCGTCTCGATTGAACTACTGGTTTCGGTAGAATCGTCCCGATTCGAGATTGAATATGTAAATTTTCGAGACGAAAATGAAAAACATTGCGGA
>JAUSOT010000109.1 GCA_030656075.1 Candidatus Cloacimonadales bacterium | reverse complement strand
ATAACCTCGTTCTTTTTATTGTTTAAGTTATGGGCATAACTTATTGAACAACATTAAGTTACGAGGTTTTTCCGTCAAATACTTTCTTGAACTATCTGCTTGTTTCTCAGTTACTTAAATCAAGTCGGAAAGATTAGTTATAGCTTTGCTTCCGAAGGATCTCGTGGAAGTTCTTTCAGCTTTTCCTCTGGTTTACAGTTGAGATTCTTCCTGAGAACGGCGTGCATGAGACGTCAGAAAGACACAAGTGAGAATGGTAAAATATGGAAATAATAATAAACTGTCTTCCTGAGGAATCTTATAGCTTTGCTTCCGAAGGATCTCTTGGGAGTGCTTTCAGCTTTGCTTCTGGTTCACAGTTGAGATTCTTCCTGAGAACGACGTGAACGAAACGTCAGAAAGACAAAAATAAATATCATTAAACAGAAAACGGAGGAAGCATGATCAATCCTTACAAAGTAGTAAAAGAACTGAATTTTGAACGGTTGGCAGGCAGCGCAAATGAGAAAAAAGCAATTGATATTTTAAGCAAACACATCAAAGACTTGGGATTTAAACCAAAACTGGAAGCTTTCGATCTGGTCTCATTCGATGCTGGAAAAGCCACCATCTCTGTGGAAGGAAAAACCTTCCCAGCTTTACCTTACGGCTTGAACGAAAATGCTGTGATCGAAGGTGAACTGGTGGTGCTGGAAAACATCGACATTCTGGCTTACAACAAAGGAGCCTACAAAAACAAGATCGTGATGTGCTACGGATTTACTCGCGGAATGGCACCGAAATTGAAAGCTGCAGGAGTGAAGGCGTACATCGGTATGGGCAGTCCGCACCGGGCAGCCACCAGTCTATCACATCGTCAAAATACACACAAAGACGGCTACGTCCATTCACTCACCATTTCACACGAAGATGCCATCAAACTCCGCAAATTCGACGGCAAAAAGATCAAGATCGAGATCGAGCAGAAAGTGGAAAAACGCAAAGCGAATAACATCATTGTGGATGTTCCCGGCAAAGGCTTTGATGAAAACCTGACCATCGCCTGCGGTCATTATGATACAGTGGCTCATAGTGTGGGCGCTTCCGATAACAGCGGTGGAACGGTAACATTGCTCAAAATCCTGGAATATTTTTCCAAAAATCAACCTCAAAGAGATCTGAAAATTGTCTTTTTCAGCGGGGAAGAACTTGGTCTTTTAGGAAGTCAGGCGTTTGTGAAACAGCATCTCGAAGAGATCAAAGAAAGAGTGAAGCTGGTGGTAAACATCGATGTTTCCGGTGATGCGATCGGCCATGACCACTTTCAAATTATCGGCAGCAATGAACTGCTGGGCTACGCCGACGGGATAACCAAAGAACTCGGCATGGCCTTCAAAACTTCACTCGATATTTACAGCAGCGATAATATGCCCTTCACTCCTTATGAAATTCCATCAGTGAATATTTTCCGGGCTGGTGGGAAAGCAACTTCGTTGATCCACACACCTGGTGACAGCGTGCAAAACATAGGACCCAAAGGTTATGACACAACTATCAAAGCTTCGATAAATTTATTGGATCGTGTTTTAAATGCCAAAGTATATCCGGTGAAAAAAGAGATCGATGAGAGTTTGCGCGAGAAGATAGAGAAATATCTATATAACCTGAGTTATGAAAAACCTGAACTGGAGTGGGTACCGAAGTATAAGAGATAGCCACAAAGGGAAAAGAATAGCAACGAACAAAACGAACTTTCTCGTTCCAATGCTTCGGCGTTGGAACGAAATTTCTCCGCTCCTGCTGACATTTATTGAATAATTTTTACGTAGAGCGTGAATCCATAGGTTCCAACACAGAGCATTGGAGCCAGCGATTAGAACATTAAAGCCATTTACCACTTGACAACTGAAGCCACTCTGAACATTGCTCATTTAGAAATTTAGGAGTTAGCATGAAACAATTTTATACGTTTATGTTAGTTTCAGATTTTAATAACATAATGCTTTTCAGTGTTTTGTTATCGATCCAATTTGAAAATGATACATAGGAGGTAAGGACTGTGAGAGTTATTGTAACGGAGCAATTCGATATGGGAATATCAGCCACAGAGATTTTGATTGGGATGTCAACGGTTTTAACTGGTCCTTCAAACTATTTGGGGCATAGCTTTAAAAATGGGGCAATGGCGTATTTTAATCATATCAACAAATTAGGTGGCATCAATGGCCGGAATATTAAATTGATAGCTTATGATGATGGATATGAACCGGGACGCTGCATCGAGAATGCTTATAAATTGATCGATGAAGACAAAGTTTTTTGTCTATTTGGAAACGTGGGCACTCCAACTACAATGGCCATAAAACCAATTATTATTGAAAGAAAAATTCCGCTCGTTGCACCTTTTACCGGAGCTGAGCCGTTAAGATATCCGCTGGTAAAAGAGATATTTCATTATCGAGCCAGCTACTACGACGAGGTAGAAAAATTTATTAAAGGAGTTGTAGACGAGCTTGGAATGACTAAAATTTCCTGTTTCTACCAGGATGATCCTTATGGTTACACCGTGCTTGAAGGATTGAATAATTCATTAACAAAGAGGGCATTAAAGCTGCATTCCCGGGGAACTTATCAGAGAAATACTTCTGATATTCAAGCTGGTTTAGATAAAATTCTGCCGACGGATCCGGATGCAATTGTAATGGTCGGAACCTATGGAAGCTGCGCCAAATTCATTATTGAAGGAAAAAAGCAGGATTTCAATCCTATTTATATGAATGTGTCTTTTGTTGGAGCACACAGACTACTGGATATTTTGAATGATGCTGGACAGGGTGAAGGAGAAATTATTACTCAGGTTGTTCCTCCCGAATACAGTATGCTGCCCGGAGTGGTGGAAGCCAGAAATGATTTGAAAGTATATGCACCAGAAGAAGAATTGAATCATGTGAGCCTGGAAGGATATCTCGCTGCTAAGGTTTTGGTAGAAGGATTAACCAGGTCTGGTAAAAACCTGACAAGATCAAATTTTATTACTCAGATGGAATTAATTAAAAATTTGGATCTTGGTATAGATCATCAGGTTAGTTTTTCTGCAACTGATCATCAAGGTTCTCATAAAGTATATCCAGCGATCATCAAAAATAAAGAATATAATTATTTCGAAGAATGGAAAGTAATTAGCACTTATTTGAATTAGAAGGATTTGTTTACTGATCAGAGTTTTGATCCAGTAATACTAATATGTTTATACAGAGTGTCTCCGGTTCGATTTCTTCGGATTTCAAAGCGAGACACTTTTTACATTTATGCAATCTCCATTTACCACTTGACAACTGAACCCGCTCCGAACACTGCTCAATACAAATTAGAGGAAACAACAAAGGCTGTTTTTTGTTAGCTTTTGTTCGTTGTTAAAAAAAATGAGATCATTTGAACAAAAGATACATAAGCTGCAATTCAGGCAGAACCTGGTTATCGGGCTGCGTTTTGCGCTCATCGCCCTGGCTGTTTTCATTCTCTGCTTCGACCTGTTTTTCGTAATTTTTTCCAGCGTAGTAAATCATCTGCGGGAGCTGTTCCTCTTTGCCATCTCACTCAAGGTTTTCCTGTTTCTTATCTATTTGTATCTGGCATTGCAAGCTAACCGTTCCATGAAAACAAAGCTGCAGATTGCCAGGCAATTGGATGAATATAACGAGGATAAAACCGATACATATCAGAATGCTTTGGAATTGCAATCAGAAGAAGTGGAACCGGGAATTCTGGAACTGATATTGAAAAGAGCTGACCGAAGAGCCGCAGAGCAAACCATCAAGATCGAAAGGCATTGGCTTTCACCGATCTGGAAGATCGTAATTTTATTGTATCTGTCTTCAGCTCTGGTTTTTATTTTGAATCCACAGAAATTTATTAATGCGCGTGAATTCTTTGCCTTGAGATTGATGCCGGAAGTTCAGCATAAAGATTTCGTGGAATTGGAACCGGGAGATATTTCCGTAACCCGCAACAGCAAAGTCACGATCCAGGTTCTGAATCCGGAACCGGAAGTGGAGCATCGTTTCTTCTACCGCATCGAAGAAAACTGGCGGGAAGAGCCGCTGATCGATAATCAGAAAACATTTGAAAATCTGGATTTTTCCTTTTCCTATTTTGTGCAAACGCCCTTCGCTACTTCCGATACATTCCGCGTGGAAGTCTTTGAATTACCGGTCGTCACCAAGATCAATGTGCGCTACGATTTTCCCAAATATACCGGCATCCAACCTGAAATTGAAAAGGAAAGTTCGGGAAATATCAAAGCTCTGTTCAATACGAAGATCACGCTGAATATCGAAGCGAATAATCCCATCGAGAACGGGAAAATAATCTTTTCCAATGGCGATCTGAAAGATTTGGAACGAACCGGAAAGAAGTCGTTCAAAACAGATTTCACAATTATAGAAAACGGCAGTTATCATTTCAGTCTGGAAGATATTTTGGGAAATAGTTCGCGTAAACTTTCCAAATCTATCACGGTGATTTATGATAAATCGCCGGAAATCAAGATCACCTATCCCGGCAAAGACACACTCATCACGCAGAACATGCTGCTGCCGCTCAAGATAGTGGCTTCCGATGATTTTGGTTTGAAAGATCTGAAATTATTTTATCACATCAATCAAGGTGTGATCGATTCGTTGAGCGTTCAAAGCAGCATTCCCAGCCCTTCCCTGAATCTGGATTACGTTTTTGATTTGAGTGACATGGTGTTGCTGCCCGGTGATAAAGTTACTTATTGGGTGCAGATTTCCGATAATTCCCCCCAAAAACAAACAGCCGAATCGAGAAGATATGTAGCGCGCTTTCCATCTATTGAAGAAATCTACAAAGAGATTGAAGAAAAGGAACAGCAGAAACGGGAGATAATGGAAAATACTTTGGAAAAATCCCAGGAGCTGCAGAAGGAATTTGAAGAAAAACGGCGTGAACTTCTGAAGAAAGACGAACTGGATTGGGAAGATAAAAAAGACCTGGAAAATATTTTAGATAAACAGGAAAATTTGAACAAAGACATCGAAAATGTGGCAGAAGATTTTCAGAAATTGATGGAAAAATTCGAGAATAATAATGCCCTTTCCAATGAAGCTCTGGAAAAAATGCAGCGCATCCAGGAATTGATGGAAGAGATTTCCAGCGAAGACCTGGAAAAAGCGATGGAAAAACTGCGGGAAAATCTGGAAAGTCTCGATCCCGATGTTTTGAAAAAAGCAATGGAAAACTTTAAATTTTCCATGGAAGATTTCAGTAAAAAATTGGAACAAACAATTAAACTTCTGGAAGATATTAAGAAAGAACAAGCCATCCAGAAAGCCTTGGAAATTGCCGAAGAAATGGAAGAAATGCAAGCTGCATTGAATGAAAAAACCGAAGCCGGAGAGACTTCCAACGAACAACTGGCCAAAGAACAACAGCAGATTTCCGAAAAGATGGAAAGTCTGCAGAAGCAGCTCGATGAAATTAACAAGATGCTGAGTGAGCAGGATAAAGAGCTTCAGAAAATGATGAAAGAACTCAAGGAGCAGATGGAAAAAGACAGTCTGTCCAGTGATATGCAGCAGAGCATGGAAAATTTACAGTCCGGTGATATGGAGCAGGCGAAGCAGAAACAGCAAAGCGCTCAATCCAAAATGAGCCAGATGACTCAGATGCTGAAGAAAATGTCGGATATGATGGGAGCCGGTTCACAGATGGATATGAGTGAAGCTATCCGGAAAGCGATCCGCAGACTCTTGATCTTCTCTCAAAGACATGAAGATTCAGCAGCAAAATATATCAAAGATCCGTTCGCCATTTTACGAGACCAGATTGCCACTTTTGAAAGTATCAATCTCACACTCTCCGACCTCTACAGCACACCGATGATCATTCTGGCTTTGGGGGCGAAGTTCATTTATGATGCTAACTTTACGACAGCCAGCTATCGCGAGATGTTCCAATATATCAATGATGCCGAGAATATGAAAGTGAAGCAATATCTTGCCGATATTCAGAAAGGGATCAATTTGATGATCTATGATCTGATGCAGGCTTCGCAGAATATGCAGCAGGGCGGCGGAGGCAGCAGCGGCATGCAGAGTTTGATGCAGTCTTTGCAGCAAATGGGACAGCAGCAGATGATGATCAATATGATATCGCAGCAACTGATGGAACAACTCGGTCAGGAAGGCAGAATGAGCCAGGAAATGATGTCGCAGGTACAGCGCCTGGCTGCCGATGAAGAACGACTGGCTGAGAATTTGAAACGCATCCTGCAAAATGACCGGGAAGCTCAAAAACAAACTTCCGCTCTCAACCAGATCATCGACGACCTGGAATCCATTGCCCACGACCTGAAACGCGGGAAAATTGATCGGAGTTTAGTTGATAAACAACAGAGAATTCTTTCCCGGCTGCTGGATGCCCAGAAATCGATCCATAAACGCGAATTCAGCAAAAAAAGAAAATCTGAGATCAGCGATATTGAGAATTGGGAACTGCCGGAAGAAATAAAATTAGAATTTGACAAAATGCGCCAGAAAGCGCTTTTGAACGAGGATTTAGAAGATTATCCGAAAGAGTATAGAGAGTTGATACGAGAGTATTTGAGGTTGCTGAATGAGAAGGCGGAGTGAAGATTTTAACAACGAACAAAAGCGAACAAAAGAGGGAACATAAGTGAAGCAGGAAGAATTATGCTCCCCTTCGGAAGGGGAGAAAGCCGCAGGCAGAGGGGTTTTGTAAGATTCATGAATAATTTCGGAATGGCTAAAATGAAAAACTCTAAAACTGGCAATAGCAAACCCCCTATAATCCCCCTTGACAGGGGGATGTGAAAGAATTTGTGAAAGAAATGATGAAAGAGAATGATATTTTAATGAATTCTAATTCGGAGATATTAATAAAAATTCTCCCCTGTCAAGGGGAGATACGGCTTTAGCCGGAAAGGGGTTAACATGAAGAGAATATTTATTGTTATAATTTTACTTTCATCGCTTTTCCTCCACGCCAAAACCTGGATTCGAGAATACACCTACCAGGCAAGTGAAGCTGACAGCAAAATTACTTCCCGTTCAATTGCCTTGGAACAGGTGAAAAGACTTCTGCTCCAGGAAATTGGCGTTTATGTTCATTCTACCGTTTTAAGTGGTGAGTTTGAAGCCAGCGGAGAAGTAAAAGACCTTTCAGAGAAACAAATTGAAATTATTTCTGCAGGTATTACCGAAACCAAAATACTTGAAGAAAATTGGAATGGAGAGACATACTACATAAAAGCGGAAATAACAGCAGATGAAAACGATGTGATAAAACGTCTCGATAGAGTGATAGAAGATAAAGAAAAAACAAAACAATTGGAAGAATCTCGTCAAAGATCAGATAAAGCACTTGCTGAAATTGATTGTCTGAAACAACAACTTACACAAACTCTGAACGAAAATGAGAAACTGAAAATACAAAAAGATTACAACCAAAGTAGTAACCAACTCACTGCAGAAGACTGGTTTCAGAAGGGATATAATGCGGATGAAATTTGTGAATATGATAATGCTATTTTATATTATCAGAAAGCGATAGAAATTAAACCTGATTTTATAGAAGCATACCACAATATGGGATGTGCTTATTGTAATAAAGGCAACTATGATAAAGCTATAGAATGTTTTCAAAAAGCGATAGAAATTAAACCTGATTTTGCTGAAGCGTACCTTAATATGGGAGTTACATATCGCAATAAGGGCAACTACGATAAAGCAATAGAATGCTATCAAAACTCGATAAGAATCAATCCAAATAATGCAAAAGCTTATACCAATATGGGAATTGTTTATGGCAATAAAGGTAACTATAATAAGGAAATAGAATACTATCAGAAATCTATAGAATTATTTCCATATTCAAAAACTTACTTTAACATGGGTCTCGCTTATTATGATATTGGAAAATACAATGATGCAATTCAGTGTTATGAAAATGCGATTAAACTTGATCCTAATAATGGAGATGCATATTTCAATTTAGGTAATGTTTATTTAGAAATAAGAGAAGAAATAAATGCAATAATGAATTTCAAAAAAACGATTGAAATAAATCCTTATGATGAAGTGGCTTATTACAATATTGGAAATGCATATAATGATTTAGGCTATTACGATAAAGCAATAACATACTTTCAAAAAGCGATAGAATTGAAACCTGATTATGCAGAAGCATATAATAATATAGGATTTTCTTATGTCAAAAAAGGTAATTTTGAAAAATCGATAGAATATACCCAAAAAGCAGCAAGATTGGGTTACAAAGGTGCACAATATCTATTGAAAGAATTTGGTATTCCTTGGTAAAATTGAGTTAATGAAATGAATGAAGCTTATTGTCCTTTAGAAAATTTTTATGTAGATTTTGATTTAACCAAATTTTTAGGTGATTCAAAGAACTTCAATATTCACAAGGACTTAATAATAACTACTGAATATGATAGAGAAAGTTTTGGTAAAATTCAAAGTGGATTAACGACAGAAGAAATTGAATGTGTCCCCAAAGTATGGCTTAAAATTAATGCTGATTGTGATTTTGAAGAATTGACATCATATATTAATATATTCCAGTTAGCATTACTAATTACAAAGCCAACAAAGGTGAAAATTCCATACAAATTTAACGAATTTAATATAAGTAGGTATGGATATCAATTTAACTTTATTAAGAAATACACTTATAAACTAACAAAAAAAGATATTTTAAAAGTTTCAGAAATCTATCCAGTTTTATTAAAAATATATCAAAATGACAGTAAGATTAACAGATTAAAAAGTGCTATGGTTGATGTGTTAAGTGGCTGTTTAACTATAACTTGGAACTCAGCCTATGTTTTATATATGATTTCTTTGGAAACTTTATTAACTGAAGGAAGTAAATTTGGCGTAAAGAAAAAACTAGCATCAGCTTATGCAATATTAACAGAAAATGATTTAGCAAAACGACAACAAGCTTTTAAAGATTTTATTGATATTTATAAAATTAGATCAGATATTGTTCATGGAAAATCTTTTAATGATAAATATAATGATGGTAATCTTAATTTGAAAGAACTTGCAAAATGTAGGGATATGCTGAGAAAATTATGGCAGGTAATTTTATCTTCTGAAGAAATAATTGAAAAATTATCAGGAAATGACAAAGTTAGAAGAAAATATTTTAATTTAATTTCAGGTGATTGGATGCCAAAAGAAAAATGTTTCCCTTTAAAAGGGAAGATACCGAAGGCAAAGGGGTTAGATTAAATCAATGAATAATTTCGGAATGGCTAAAATGAAAAACTCTAAAACTGGCAATAGCAAACCCCCTTTAGTTCCCCCTTCCAAGGGGGATGAAGAGGTCAGCTCCCCTTTGGAAGGGGAGATGCCGCAGGCAGAGGGGTTTTGTAAGATTCATGAATAATTCTAAGATTTATAAATTCTTTAACTCTAAGACTGGCAATAGCAAACCCCCTTTATTTCCCCCTTCCAAGGGGGATGAAGAAGTAAACTCCCCTTCGGAAGGGGAGATGCCGCAGGCAGAGGGGTTTTGTAAGATTCATGAATAATTCCAAAGACTTCATACCTTTCCGTCCCGATCTAAAAGAAAAAGCTCAGGATAATCGCAAGAATCCGAACAAACCCGAAGCGAAATTATGGTATGAAGTTCTGCGAAACAAACAGTTGTTGGGCTATAGGTTTTTGCGCCAAAAACCAATCCTGAATTATATACTTGATTTCTATTGTCACAAATTGAAATTAGGCATTGAAGTGGATGGTGATACTCATTCAGAACAAGAGAAGTATGATGAAGTTCGAACAAAGGCGTTAGAAGAAAAAGGAATTAAAATAATTCGATATTTTAATACAGATATTATGATGCATTTGGATGGAGTTTATTGGGATATAGAGGAAAAGATTCAAGAGCGAAAAAAGGAACTCAATCTATGCTCCCCTTCGGAAGGGGAGAAAGAAAACGAAGTTTCCAGAGGGGTTAGGTTAGATCAATGATTAATTTCGGAATGGCTAAAATGAAAAACTCTAAGACTGGCTATGGCAAACCCCCTTTAGTTCCCCCTTCCAAGGGGGATGAAGAAGTAAACTCCCCTTCGAAAGGGGAGATACGGCTTTAGCCGGAGAGGGGTTAACTAATTATATTTCAAATCCATAGAAGAGAGGAGAACGATGGAAGCAAGAGAACATTGGAGCAGTAGAAAAGCTTTTATCCTGGCAGCGATCGGATCTGCCATTGGCTTGGGAAACATCTGGCGTTTCCCGTTCAAATGTTATGAAAATGGTGGCGGAGCATTCCTGGTGGCATATATAGTTGCCATGCTCACAGCCGGCATTCCATTATTGATCATGGAACTCAGTTTGGGACATCGTTTCAAACTTGCTGCACCGCTCTCATTTCGAAAGATTAATAAGAAATTCGAGTGGGTAGGCTGGTGGGCTGTTTTTGTAGGATTTGTCATCGTTTGCTATTATGCCGTCGTTATGGCCTGGGGTTTAAATTATTCTGTGTTTTCTTTCACCCAAGCCTGGGGTGGCGATACCGGAAATTTCTTTTTGAAAGATTTCCTGGGTCTCACGGATGGTCCATATCAATTGGGTGGATTTCAATTACCAATCTTAATTTCTCTAATTGTCGGCTGGATATTGATCGTCGGTTCGGTTTGGAAAGGAGTGAAAACAGTTTCCAAAGTTGTTTATGTAACGGTTTTCCTACCCTGGCTGCTGCTGGTGGTTTTTGTAGTAAGAGGAATGACGCTTCCCGGCTCGATGGAAGGAATAAAATATTATCTATTTCCGCATTTCGAACAACTCTTAAATCCCAGCGTCTGGATCGCAGCTTATGGACAGATCTTTTATTCTTTGTCGATTGGCTTTGGAATTATGATCGCTTACGCCAGTTTCCTGCAAAAAGATGCTGAAATCATAAACAGTTCGATCATTATAACTCTCAGTAACTGCACAACTTCATTCATCGGTGGTTTTGCAGTTTTCGGGTCGCTGGGTTATTATGCTCATATCAGCGGACAGGCAGTGGAAAACGTCTTAAAAGGCGGACCGGGGCTTGCTTTTATTACCTATCCAACTATCATCAATCATCTTCCTTTTGCCCGATTTTTTGGAATAATCTTTTTCCTGATGCTGCTGACCCTGGCGATCGATTCAGCCTTTTCTCTGTTGGAAGCGATTTCTTCTTCCATGCGGGATAAATTTGGCTGGAGCATCAAAAGATCGAATATCACAGTTGCTTCCATTGCGTTTGTGATTGGCTTGATCTTCACAACCGGAGCAGGTCTTTTCTGGCTGGATATCGTGGATAAATGGATCGAATTCTTTGGATTATGTGCTGTAGTTTTAGTGGAATGCGTGGTTTTAGGATGGTTTTTCAAGATCAATAAGCTGCGGGAATATGCCAATGAATATTCAGAAATAAGAATTGGAAAGTTCTGGAATTATCTGATAAAACTGATCATTCCAATAATAATTTTTGCTCTGATCATAACAGAAACAATCAAGCTGATTACCAAAGGTTACGAAGGTTATCCTGCCAGTGCGCTTGTAATTGCCGGTTGGGGAGTTGTGATAATCCTACCGATTGTTTCATTGATATTCGCAGCAATAAAAAGGAAAAACGCTATACCTGATTCAAAAATAGTAGTTCCTAAAACACCATTTATTGGCAAATTGGGGTATTTACGTTTGAATAGATATCTTTATTGCATATTAATTCTTGGAGCTTTTCTGGCTGCTTTGATGATCTTAAGCAATTATGTGGAATCTTTGAAATCTTTAATTGTTCCAGCAGTTGGAATCTATTTTTTCCTGGTTCTGGTGGGTGGAGCAATTTACTTCACGATCATTTCCATTAAAGAAAGTAAACGCAGAGATATTTGGAGTAATGAGGCTTTTGAGGAATAGCTCCCCTTCGGAAGGGGAGATGCCGAAGGCAGAGGGGTTAGGTTAGATTCATGAATAATTTGGGCTTAGCATGAAAATGAAATCTAAGACTGGCAATAGCAAACCCCCTATAATCCCCCTTGACAGGGGGATGTGGAAGAATTTATGAAAGAAGAAAATGATGAAAGAGAATGATATTTTAATGAATTCTAATACGGAGAGATTAATAAAAATTCTCCCCTGTCAAGGGGAGATACGGCTTTAGCCGGAGAGGGGTTAAGTCAAATTGAATATTAAGAGAAAGTTTTTATTAGTAATCTTGCTTTGCCTCAGCAGCATCTTGCTGGCGCAATACGACCAGAAAGCCATTTTGCTTAAACAAGCCAACAACCTGATCGTACACCGGCAGTACGAAAAAGCCAACCAGCTCTACGAACAGATTTTGGCAGAATCTCCCGTAGATTATTCGGTTGTAGAATTGTATATTTGGAATTTACTAAGAATTTCCAAGGTGAAGATAGCGGCAGAAAAACTTGAGCTTTATCATAGTGATATGCCTGAAGTAACCTATATCAGATTGCATGCTTCCATCCTGATAAACCAGGGTGAACTGAAAAAAGCCAGAGATGAGACGATGGACTTTCTTTCCCGGAATCAGGGAAATATCTATTTCTATCGCAATTTCTCAATGATCTTTGAACAATATCGACAGGATGAAATTGCCATTGAAATTTTGGAAATGGCTCGAAAAGCTGCAAATGATGAAAATCTCTACACCCGCGAATTGGCGATCGATTATCAAAATGTGAAAGATTATGATAAAGCAGTAACCGAGTTTTTCAAACTGCTCCAAAATCAGCCAGGTTTTGTAAATTACGCTCTCAGCAGATTGAAGATGATCCTGCAGGAAGATGACACAGTTATTAAATATATCGAAAAAACAGCATCTTCTTACGAAGATCCGCTGGTTATCGAAGTGTTGGCGATGTGTTTTGCGCAAGTGGGAAACTACGAAAAAGCCCTGGAAAATTATGATCGCATCGATCCCGCAAAATTGCTGGTTTTTGCCCAGACTATGAGCGTGGAGGACAAACTGGATATTGCTGAACAGGCATATCGCAATTATATCAGGAAAATTAATGATCCCGCTTCCCGGGCAAACGCCAAAGTGAAACTGGCGGAAGTGTTAATTGTTGCAGGAAGGATCGATGAAGCGAAAACTGTCCTGAGTCAGGTTCGCGATGATTCCGACATTACGAAACCACAATACAGATATCGCACGAGAGCCAATTTGGATTGCAGGCTGATGCTGGCTCAGATTGCCATAATTCGAGATGAATCCAAAATAAATGTGCTCGATTTCATGAATGACGCCAAAAATTACACATACAACACCAACGATATCAGCCAGATAGAATATCAGATCATCCGTTTTTTGATGTTGAGTGGCGATTTCGCAGAAAGCAGTACAAAACTTAAAACCCTTCTGCAAAATGAACAGCCGGAAACTGATGCGTTCAAACTTGGTTATTATTATGCCTTCCAGCTGGCAATGATGCAGCACGATCCTGCTGCCGACAGCCTGCTCGGAGAGATCATCATCAATCTGCCGGATAATGCTGAAACAAACGATGCTTTGCTACTGGCGATGCTGCAAACAAATTTGAATCAGGAACAGAAAGATGAATTCCTGACTGCCTACAGATTGAAATTACTGTTCAAAGACGAAACAGCAATAGAAAAATTGCTGGCGCTTTCCGAAGAAAGCCAGAATGAAGAATTCCGGATTCTGGCAGCAGAATGGGCAATTTCTGCAAATGATAAAGAACAAGCGGTAGCTTTGCTTTCGACAGATTTCCAAAATCCTGTTTTATCTGAATATGCCAAGCTGAAACTGGTTGATATTACTCAGGATGTTTGGCTAAGTAGAGATTTCCTGCAATCAAATCCGCAATCGGTTTTTTCACCGGAATTCCGGAAAATCCTGGAGAAATTATGAAAAACTTTTATTTTTATTTAATCGTCATGCTGATCTTCTTCCTTGTCTTTCGTTTCTTTGGTTTCATTATGGCTTATGCCATCCGCTTCTGGTTCATTGTGCTGCCGGTAGTTCTTCTTCTTTATTATTATAGCAGGAAAAAACAAAGCAATAAAGCTTTCCGCTCCCAGACAGGACTCGATCCGGACAAAGAAGTTAAATTGAAGCAGGAACCTGAGATCAAGATCGAAGAAGATGATGAAACTGAAAAGTCTTCCTGAGGAATCTATTAGCTTTACCCACGAAGGATCTCATGAGAATTCTCTCAGCTTTGCTTCTTGCAACAAAAGGAGATTCTTCCAGAGAACGACGTGCAAGAAACGTCAGAAAGACTTTTAGAATGGAAATCAAAAACCTTACACCACATAATCAATCGCTGCTCAATAATTTTCAGTTCTTCATGAAAGTGGAAAAAGGTCTTTCCCAAAACAGCGTAGAATCCTACCGGCATGATGTTTACGATTGCCTATTATATCTGGATAAAAAAGCTGAAACAATAACTGTAAACGATATTATCGATTTCTTCGTGAAGCTGCAGGAATTGGGACTTTCCAGTTCCAGCATTGCCCGAAAAAGAAGCGCCTTGAGTTCCTTCTATAAATTTTTACAGGAAGAAGAGATCGAGGTTAAACTTAAATTCGATGATGTTCCAACAGTAAAATTATCCCAGAAACTACCTGATGTGCTAACTGTGGATGAGATGGAAAAGCTGCTGGATTCTATCTCGATGGAAAATGCAATAGGATTGCGTAATAAAGCGATGTTGGAACTGATGTATGCCAGCGGTCTTCGCATCTCGGAAACTATCAATCTTTCGATCCATGATTTTATCTGGGATGAAAGAATCGTGCGCGTGATGGGTAAAGGGAGCAAACAACGCGCTGTTCCTATCGCAGAGCAATCTTTAGAATTCGTTCAGAAATATCGAAAAGAAGGAAGATCGGCTCTCAAGAAATCTTTGGAAACCGACATTTTCTTTCTGAATCGGTTTGGTAAAAAACTGAGCAGGATGGGAGTCTGGAAGCTGATCGATAAATTATCTCTGGAATGCGGT
>JAUSOT010000107.1 GCA_030656075.1 Candidatus Cloacimonadales bacterium | reverse complement strand
ATGTTTGTAAATTGTATGCACAGATAAACCAAAAATATCAGCAACGGTTGAAGCCAAAATACCTTCATTATTTTTTATGAAGTAGATTGATTGCCAAATCTTGAGCTGTTGAACTTCTTTTTCTTCCCTAATTCTTTTTTTAACTCTTCGTTTGATAAGTGTTTTTTTATTTTTATTAGTTTCATATTTACCTCGAGGAAGAAAATATTAGACGAGTATTTTATGTCAATTCATTTTCGTATTATTGATAGCGGTTTGGTATTAATCCATCTGCTTTCATATTATGTAAACTAGTTTCTGGCACAAAATCAATTCTTTCTTTAGATGGTATTCTAAACGAAAAAGTAGATTTACCATTTGCATTTGTAAAGGCAAAATCTCCAAGACATATAACATCCATACCGATTAAGGCATCAAAGTCCTTTAAATTATCACTCTCAGTTACTGTCGCATTACCAATTACAACATTACTTGGTAATAAAATATCGACAATATAAGTATTAACTTCACGAGATCCATGAATTCCATTAGCAGTTATTCTTCCTGTTGGAATTAATCCAATTTCTTGAGCTATTCTGTTCGAGATAACTGACCCTGTAGCTCCCGTATCCCACAAAGCTTTGTAAACTTTGGATTGTTTATGAGAAATTGGTGTTGCTATGGCTACTTCAGTTAATATATATTTAATTAATCCGTTACCAGTAAGAGTAAATGCTTCGTGTTTGTTCATTAAACGTAAGCGAGATTGGCAAATGTCCAGTTGTAAAAATTCTCATCTTTAGTGCAGAATTCAATAAAAAATTTTCCTAATCCAAACTTGTCCACACCTTCTTTCAGTGCATCCAGTTTGGATTCGAATGAACCCTTTACTTCTTCTCCAACTATTACGATGAATTTACCGTTGTATTCTTCGATCAGTTGAGACCTGTTGGCAGTGAAAAAAGCGAATTCTTTTTCCAACATGGTACCTCCTTTACACAACATAACTAATAAGAGACTAACAACTTTTGCATATACGTTTTGTCAAATAAATAATGCGACTCATTATACAATATGGATTATTATGTTCTTTCTGGAGTTGTTCATAACAAAATATCTTTCTATGTTATGTTCAAAAAAAAATACTCCAATACTTTGCCAATTACTCTCCTTGTGGCATCTAATGTTCCCTCTATTTGAGCGAAGCGAGAAGAATGGGGATTGAGTTATTCCCTTCTAAACTTCAAAAACACTTCATCAGTTTTCAGTACCAGTTCGGGATTGATCTGTTTTTCAAACCAGTTCACACCCCAATGCAGATGATTACCGGTGGAACGTCCGGTAGAACCAACTTCTCCGATCAGATCTCCGGTTTTCACATAATCACCCTTTTTCACGTAGATGTCGTTCATGTGCAGGTAGATTGAGCTGAGTCCGGCGCCGTGATCCAGCAGCACGAATTTGCCATTGTAAAAATAATCTCCAGTCAGAGCAACCACACCGGAAGTCATGGCGTGAATTTCTGTTCCCAGCGGCAGAGCAATATCGACACCATTGTGCGGTGTTTGCGGTGTCCCGTTTACGATGCGCTGTCCGCCAAATGTAGCGCTGATCCAGCCTTTTTCCACCGGTCGGATGAAAATGCTGTCCCTATAACAGAAAATATTCTGCTTCATCTGCTTTCGAATTACTTTGAGAGTTTCCGATTCCAGATAAATCTTGTTTTTCAATTTGGGATCGGAAGGTTGTTCAATGTATTTTTGCTGAATCTTCTCAATGTTCTGAATATCATATTCGTATTTATTCAAATAAAAAACGATTTTTTCAACTTTTCCATCAGTGGTGATCAAAGTAATAGTGTGCCGCAGAACTGCATCGCGGTCGAATCCGAGCAGAAAACGGTGATTTATGGTCTTAATTTCTTTTCCGTCCGCAAAGATGCTTTCCACAATTTTATCGACTTCTCCAATCAGCAGACAGCCCTGAGAAGGAAATCCTTTCAAGGTGAGCAGATCGACAGCCGAAAGTGAGATTGAGAGCAGCAGGAAAGTTAATAATATTACGTTACGAAGACAAACTTCGTAACGAGAACCAACTTCGTAACGAGAAATGACAGATGCTCTTGTTCCCAAGTTTGTCTTGGGAACATCAAAGGTTCTATATTTTTTCAAATGTACTACTCAATACCCAGCCGCCCAAACCATTGGAAAGTTTGATCAGGCTCCAGTCATTTTCCTGTCTTTCGATGACAAAGATCATGCCGGCATGGATAGTGAAAACACGGGTAAAATCTTCGCTGGGACCGCTGTAACCGATTGCGGATGCAGCCAGCAGAACAGCTTCATTATGATCGTGAAATGCTTTCCACTTCAACATTCCCAAAATGATGAAAATGATCAGGAAGAAAGTGAGAATGGTCGTGATGAAGATCGGCACAGTTCTTTCCCGCTGACGATAACGAATTATCATCAGGCAGATCATCAGCACAATGGCAGCAAATATGGCCAGAACCAGAATAGTCAGAAGATTGATGGAAAGCGCATCGAAGCTTTTCGTCCAGAAAGAGCGGATCACATCTTCCGATTCTGTGCCTTGTTTGTCCTGGGTGAAAGTGAGAGCATATTGCAGGTTACGACGCGCTGCTTCGTGGTTTGACTGCATTTTCAGAGCTTTTTTATAATACAACACAGCTCTGCCGATCTCATCCAGGCGAAAGTAGCAATTGCCGATGTTATAATAAAGATCAGCATTGACGATGCCTTCATTTTCCACTCTGAAAAACAGGTTCAAAGCTTCAGGAAATTCATTTTGCTCGAAGGCAGCTACTCCCAGATTGAAATTTTCTTCCGCAGGAGAGAGTGTGCTCAGGAAAATGGGAATAATTATCATTAAAATTAAGAATGCATTTTTCATAATTCACCAAAATTTAATAAATTTTCTCCCCTCGCCTTGATAGGAGAGGGGCCGGGGGTGAGGTTGAAAAACGCAGTCTTTCTGATCCGGCAATTGCCGGATTGTTCCTGGGAAGAATCTCGCTTTTTGTTAGGAAGCAAAGCTGAAAGACTATTCAACAGATTCTTCGTGGGAAAAGCAAAAAGAATCCTCAGAAAGACATTAATATTTAATTTCATAATTCACCAAAATTAACTGAATTTACTCCCCTCGCCTTGATAGGAGAGGGGCCGGGGGTGAGGTTAATCATCATCATATCCTACAATTTCAGCTTGGAAATGCCAACGACAATTTCCTGCAATAATTTATAATCATCATCGATATTCTGTTTGGAAAAGCCACCCGGCATGAAACGGGCTTGATTGCATTTTTCAAAAGTATTTTGAATTTTGACATAAAGCTGATTTTCAATCTGCTTATCATTCAGTTTATTCATAATGTGTTCTGTCGTGCTGCCGCGTGGACTTCGGAGTTTATCTGCCAGATAGCTGCTGAGACCGGTTTGGGCTGCGGCATAAAACCCCGGAATTCCTTTTGCCTGGCATTCCGAAGCTTGTTTCATGTATCTCTTTAAAATCTTAGCTGCCTGCTTCTGACGCAGATAATCAATGTTTCCATGCAGCTTTTCCTGTTCGTTGGCATAGATGGTCGAGATGGGAATAAGTAGAATTAGCAGTAAAAAAATGAACCAGTAAACGAAAGAATCGAAGTAGATATTTCTGTTTTGCAGGTTGGTGTTCCTGATTATGAAACCGATATCTTTTCCTTCCTGGTGCACACTGGATTGAGCAGTGCTGCTGGGAATGAAGCTTCCGGTTCCTTCTCCCACGGTGATGGTGTATTCGGGAGTTTTCTTCGTCACATAATCTTTGCGATTTACATCGAAATAACTGAAAGAAATCGCCGGAATAGTGAATGTGCCTTTTTCCTGGGCTATCACTAAGTATTTGATTGTCTTTTTCCCGGAAATTTTATTGGCGTTTATATCTGTTGTAATTTCCGGATCGAGGAACCGCAGATGCTGGATTTCGGGAAGTTTGGGAACGTCGAATTGATACAGATTCCCGCTGCCGCTCACTTCCAAAGTGTAGGTGAAAGAATCTCCGACTTTCATTTCGGTGGTGCTGATCTTGCTGGAAATATTGAAAGTTCCAACAGCATTAGTAAAAGCAGCAGGTTTGTCGGTTTCGGGCAAATCCTGAACTGTAATTTTGAGCGGTTCACTGCGGATCGAATACTGCTTGGTGGAGCCGAAATCGAAGAAACTGCGGGGTTGGGTGCGGATATCAACCTTCACTTCCAAGGATGGAATCTGCATTTTTCCGGTTTGAGTGGGGAAGAGCACGATGGTTTTCATCAACATTGTATTAAAGAGCGTGCCATTGTAGTTTTCCCGCGAAAGGCTGACCTGGTTGGGAGTGTAGGCATCTTCCTTCCAAAAACCATTGAAATTGGGTTCGTCTCCAAAAGCCAGGTTGGAAATATCGTAACGGGTATAGAGTGTATAATCTACTACGATCGCTTCGTTTTGGAAGAAAGTGGTTTTTCTGATCTTGGCTTGCAGGAAGAGATTGTCGGACAGATTTTCCGAAGTGTTGTTTCGGCGTTGATTGAAATTTCCGGAAGTTGGCGGAGCAGGTTCTGTGCTGCCTTGCACCACTTCGACCTTGATGGCGGAGGTTGTGTAGATTTGTTTTTTATAATTGATTGAAACAGGTGGAATTAGGTAAGTTCCCACAGCTTGCGGAGCCAGAGTATAAGTGTAACTTTGGGTGTATTCGGACTGCATTCTGCCATTGATGATAGAGACGGAAGAGGAAGTGGACGAAGAAGTTCCGAGGTTTTTAAAGCCTTTTATATCAGGAAGTTGCGGCGTGGAAACCCGATTGGCTTCTTCACCGGATATTTCTATCGTATATTTCAGATAATCATCTGTACCGATCTTCGTTTTATCTAGATAAGAATCAACTTTCAATTCCTGGGCAGCCAGGAAACTGATCACTGCTAATATTAAAATCATCAATAAATATTTCATTTTCATTTTTCTAACTTTTTTAATCTCCACCTTCGGAACGGTCAGTTTTTTTCGAATTTATTTTCCGAACCTTCCGAACGGTGAAATTAATCAATCCACATCATTTCAACCGTTGCGAAGGTTCTCGTTTCCCTCGACCGTTCGCAAGGTTTCAATGACCAAAAACCGGTTACCAATATTTACCCTTTTTCTCTTTGTCAACGTTCATCTTCTGTTTTTCTTTTTTCATTTCTTCTTTTTCTTTTTGCAGAAGGGCTTTCAATATTTTATCAGCATCTTCTTTTTCTTTTTCCTCAGCTTTTTGTTCTTTGGTTTTCTGTTGTTCTTCAGGTTTCTGTTCTTCATCTTTTTTCATCTGTTCTTGTTTCTGTTTTTCTTTCTTTTCCTGATCTTGCTGATTTTGTTGCTGCTGCTGTTTTTCTTTATCTTTTTTATCTTTATTCTCGTCTTGATTCTGTTGTTGCTGCTGTTTTTGTTCCTGTTGACGCTGCAGCATTCGGGCGGCTAATTCATAATTGTATCTGGCATCCAAATTGTCAGGATCAGCTATCAAGGCATCACGGTAGTCTTTGATTGCGTTTTTGTAATCTTTCTGCTGGAATTTCACGTTACCCAGATTTTGCAAAGCCAAAGATCGGTCGGCAAATTTATCATCCTTCAAAGCCAGGTTGTAAGAATTCTCAGCCTGTTCCAATTCACCTTTTTTGTAAAGCGCATTGCCCTGATTATAATGCAGTCTGGCATCGTTCGGGTATTGAATGGAATTATCACCGAATGTCTTTTCGGCGTCTTCATAACTTTTATTTTCATAATACTTTAAGCCTTTCAGGTTGGAAAGTGCCTTGTTGTAATTCAGCATTTCAGCAGCCAACTGAGATGCCAAAACTAAGCTAATTAAAATTAATATTTTTTCATTTTTTAAAAACCTCTTCCTTCTCCCTTGGAAGGGGGAATAAAAAAATCCACTTACCTCCCCCTTGGAAGGGGGAAAAAAAAATTCACTTACGTCCCCCTTGGAAGGGGGAATAAAAGGGGGTTTGCTACATTCAGTCTTAATTCTTTTCATTTCATTTATTCCAAGATTGATAATTGATCTGACAAAACCCCTCTGTTCAACAGCAAAATTCCAAACTTGAAATTTTGTTGAACATCTCCCCTTTCGAAGGGGAGCAGGATTTTCTCTTTTTAATTCTTCAATTTTCATTTCTTTTTTCTCTCCGACATCCCTCGCTTTTTAGGAAAGGAACCGAGGGTGAGGTTAAATGTTCAATATTCAATTTAAATCACTCTCTTAAATTTAACTTTTTTCTTATAAATTATCATCGATTCCACCAGCAGCAGAATGAGCGCTGCGATCACAAAATATTTATACTGCTCTTTGTAGCGCACAAATTTCCGGGAATCGAATTTCTTTTTCTCGATAGAATTGATGTTCTTCATAATTTCAAAGATCTCGGATTGGCGCGGTGTGATGGGGAAGAAGCGGCCATTGCCGGTCTTGGCGATCTGGGTGAGAACACTTACATCTAATTTTGTGAAGATAATATCACCTTTATCATCTTTGGCATAAACCGTATTGCCGGAAGAATCTGTGATTGGGATCGTGCTGCCATCGGGTGAACCAACGCCGAGTGTGTAGATGATCGCATTTTGTTTGGCAGCTTCTTCAGCTATTTTCAAAGCGTTTTCTTCCAAATCCTCACCATCACTCACAATGATGATGACTTTATGTTTTTCATCCTCACCATAAAGCGTGATCGCTTTGGCAATTACACCTCCAATGTCGGTTCCGTAGGAAGGAACGGTTTCCGTATCCAGCAAGTTCAGGAATAGTTTGGCAGCGCCATAATCATCCGTGAGCGGACATTGCACAAAACTGCGTCCGGCAAAAGCCACGATGGCGATGCGATCACCTTTCAATTGATCGATGAACAAGGAAATCTGATCTTTGGCGCGCTCGATGCGGCTGGGTTGAATATCCTGAGCGTCCATGCTTTTGGATACATCTATGCAGACCACGATGTCGATGCCTTCCTTTTTCACAATCTGCACTTCCTTGTTCCACTGCGGACGAGCTACGGCGATGATCATGAAGAAGATGGCCAGCACGAAAACGACGTTCTTCAAAGACCAGTGAAACAGCGAAAATTCCTGCATGAAGAAATCGTAAAATCTGCTTTCGGCAAATTTCTGGAAATTCTTTTTGCGTCTGTGTTCAGCAATCCCGATCAAAATGAAAAAGACCGGAATTAACAGCAATAAAAACAATAAATACGGATTACCCCAATGCATTATTCCAATCCTTCTGCCACTGACCTACGCTGACTGGCATAGACTTTATGTACTGGTTCCAATGCTTTGCCTTGGAACCCAGTTTCTTCGCTCTGCGGACTCGAATTGAACCGCGGATGAACACAGATAAACGCTGATTTTACAATTTCAGAATTGAAATTCCACAAAAAAATTCCTCTGTGTCCTCTGTGTCTCTGTGGCGCTGTGTTGAAAATCATGGAATCTCCTTCCTGATCACGATCCTGAAAATAAATTCCAAAATTAAAAGTGCAAAAGCAAACAGCAAATATCTCCAGAAAAGCTCATGGTAAACATAGTAATCATTAATGATAATTTCGGTTTTTTCCATCTCATCGATATGCTTCAGGATGGCGCTTAACTCGGCTGTATTGGTTGCCAGCCGGGCTCTTTCCGTACCTGTGGTCTCTGCGATTTTGTTCAAAGTATCCATGTCGATATCAATTTTCACTTTTTGATATTGGATGCCAAACGCAGTCTGCACAGGATAATCCACCAGACCTTTGCTGCCAACACCGATAGGATAAACTTTGATGCCGTAGGTTGCCGCCAGATCGGCAGCTGTAATCGGATCGATCTCGCCGGTATTGTTGCGTCCATCGGTGATCAGAATGATTACTTTAGATTTTGCTTCAGATTCACGAATACGGGCAACTGCAGTCGCCAGTCCCATGCCAATCGCCGTTCCATTTGCTTCTTCATCGATATGGATATTCTCCATGATCGTCATTAAAATGTTATAATCCATTGTGAGAGGACATTGAGTAAGGGCATTCTCAGAAAAAACGATCAAACCGATGCGGTCGTTGTGGCGTTTATTGATGAAATCCACTGCCACCTGTTTGGCTGCTTCCAATCTATTATTAGGCTGAAAATCCACTGCTTTCATACTACCGCTCACATCGATGGCCATGATAATATCGATGCCTTTGCCTGTGATCTGCTGTTGTTTATGTGCCAGTCGGGGACGCGCCAAGGTGATAACCAATAGAAGAATAACCATTGATCGCAGAAAAATCGGAAATGCAGTGTAGATCCAATTGTTTCCGGAAACTTGTTTGAGAACATCTACCCGGCTGTGCAATAAGCGAACTTTGCGACGATTTTTAACAAAAATCTCAAAAAGCAGATAGGGAATCAGGATGAGCAGTGCCCAGAACCAGTTAGGATTTACAAACTCAAGCATTGGTCTGTTCCTCACTTTCGGTTGTGGAAAGGCTTTCATTTACTTTTTGATTTACGTCAGCTTTAGCCTTATAACTCTGCAAATATTGCTCCAGCCAATTCAAAGCAGATTCGGATTCAGCAGTGGTCGGGATGAATTTGGCAAATTTAACTTTATCGGCAAAAGTTAAAAAATCCATGATCTGAGATTTTTCGTGGAAATCGTCCAGGCTCAGATAATTGCGGATTTCGCTGGTGGTCATTTCCACGGCATTAACCTTGAACTGTAATTCTATGAACAAACGCAGCAGAAGAGATAATCTGAAATGGTATTGCAGAAAATGGCCTTTCTCCAGCAATTTTTCCTGTTTCAATTTTTCCAATAATTCCAGCACTATCAGATAGGGAGGACGGTTATCAACGATAATCGGAGCTAAGATATTACCTTTCCTGTTTTTCAAATATCTTACCAGGAAGATTACCCCGGCTATGCTCAGAGCAATTATCAATAAAGGAATGAAGTAATCCCAAAAACCCAGACCAACTGCAAGCGGAGCTGCAATGTCTGCGATGGTTTGCGTACTGTCGGAAATGACCGATTCGATATTCAGGATGAATTCTTTAGTTTTCAAATAGCTGATGTTATCTGCTGATTTAACGGCAAATTCCAGTTCCGGAAAGGTGAATTCTCCCGTATCGAAAGGTTGGAAAATAAAGTCGATGCTAGTGGTTACATTGTCTTTTTCAATCTTATCTTTAGATTTGATACCCTTTAATATGAAAATATCCAGAGTATCGATTTCCGGAGCAAAAATACTGTCCTGCAAAGAAGTTTTAATATCCACCAGGAGATGAAAAGGCGTTCCAACAAACAACTTTTGGGGTCTTTGAACATGATATTCCAGAGTTTGACTTTGCAGAGCCAAAACTGAAATTAAAAAAATCGTAATTAGAATTATTTTTTTCATTTTAATGATTGATCTCACTCCTAAACTCCAGTTTGGGAATGTTTATTGTTTTCGAATTTCCTCCCCCTAAATAGGGGGATCGAGGGGGTTGATTCGAACCTTGAAAGTGTTAAACAGGAAGAATTATCGAAAGAAACGCTTCCACGGTTTTCCTTATTCTTCCCCCTGTTAAGGGGGATCGAGGGGGTTGAACCCATCCTTGAAAGTGTTAAACAGGAAGAATTATCGAAAGAAACGCTTTTAAGGTTTTCTAAATTATTCACCCTGTTAAGGGCAGAGTGTGTGAAAATAGTAGCCCGACACTCCGTGGCGGAAAATCGGAGTCGAAATTTCGATTGTAATCGACGAT
>JAUSOT010000086.1 GCA_030656075.1 Candidatus Cloacimonadales bacterium | reverse complement strand
CTCAATTCCACTCTCAATCATCTATTTTTTTTATGATTGTAATAACCTCTCTAACCGGGAAAGTGCCAATAGAGAGGTAAGTATCCGAGTGAATTTATTCTTCCAACATCCTTTTTGAATATTTACTTTTATCCCAGCAGTCATGAAATAATCCTCGCTGGAATAAAAGATGTATGTTTGTGAAAACCGTAAGTTCCTGTAAAGTAATAAGTTATGTATTTAAGGATAGGAATTAATTGAATATTTAATATTGTAGATTGCTTGCCCTGTAAGAAACTTGCGACTGTTCGGGGAATATTAAGATTGGAAAATAGAAATGACAAATTACAGAATGAGAGAATCTTGCTGATGTTCTTTTTCTTCATGTTTCCGATAGAATTCAAATTTCTGCAATTCATCAATTCTTTCCTACTTCTTAAAATTTCCCCTTAACTCAACTTCTAAAAATATAATTCATTTTTCGCTGTCAATAATTTACTGAAATTTTTTTAAATAATTTCAAAAGCATGTTATTAAAATCTCCAAATCAACAAATCTCCAAATTCCAATTATTGAGACTGCCGATCCAAATAATTCCATCGAATTTAGAATATCAACTACCGGATTGGGAAAAGAAGGTTACAACTTGTTGGTCGAGCAGGATAAAATCATTCTCGCAGCGGAAGCTGCTAACGGAATTTTTTACGGAATGCAGACACTCCTTCAAATGCTACTGGCTGAGATTTTAGGTAATTCCAAGATTGATCTTCCTCTCCAAATTCCCTGCTGTTTCATCGAAGATAAACCACGTTTCGGTTGGCGGGGAATGCACCTCGATGTTTCGCGTCATTTCTTTGGGATCAATTTCATTAAGAAATACATCGATCTGCTGGCCATGCACAAACTCAATGTTTTTCACTGGCATCTCACCGATGATAACGGCTGGCGGATTGAAATCAAGAAATATCCCGAACTGACCAAAACCTGCGGCTGGCGTAAAAATCTGGAACATCTTCCCTGGAACGTAAGAGACAATCCAAACGATCCGGGAAATGGGATTTACGGCGGATTTTATACTCAAAAAGAAATTAAAGAAATAGTTAAATATGCCGCAGATCGCTTCATCATCGTGGTTCCTGAAATCGAAATGCCGGGACACAGCAGAGAAGTTTTTGCAGCCTTTCCTCAGTTTTCCTGCCGCGGAGAAAAGCTGACAGTTGCTCCCGGCGGATATTGGCCAAATGTAGATATTTTCTGTGCCGGAAAAGATGAAACATTTGAATTTTTGAAAAATATTTTGCTGGAAGTTATAGAGCTTTTTCCTTCTCAATACATTCACATCGGCGGTGATGAAGCGAATAAAACCAGATGGAAAGAATGTCCGTTTTGTCAGCAGCGTATCAAGGACGAAAAACTGAAAGATGTGAAAGAACTGCAAAGCTGGTTCATCAAGCAGATCGCAGATTTCCTGCAATCCAAAAACAAGAAATTGATCGGCTGGGATGAGATTATCGACGGCGGCCTGATCGAAGATGCTACCGTTATGTGCTGGCGGGGTGACGGAATTGAGGCCGCTAAAACGGCTGTGCAAAAAGGCTGCGACGTGATCATGTGCCCCAATCCGTATCTATATTTTGACTGGAAACAAAACGAAAATGATAAAGGTGCTTTCGGAGTAACTACGCTGGAAAAAGTCTATAATTACGATCCGGTTCCACAAGATTTTTCCCAAACTGAAGCAAGGCATATTCTTGGTGCGCAAGGTAATGTCTGGACGGAATGGATGCCTTCCGAAGCAAGTGTGGAATACATGGCACTTCCCAGAATGAGTGCTTTGGCAGAATTAACCTGGACGTTCCTAGAAAATAAAAATTATCCTGATTTCCTAAAAAGGTTGGACAAATTGGTTGATATCTTTTCTTTGAAAAAGATTAATTTTAATTCTGAATTTTAAATAGTTTCAAGGGAGAAATATTATGGAAGGCTTTGAAGAACTGGAGCAAACCCTTCAGAAAACCGAAGGTACCGAAAGAATTGAAATCCTGCTGAAATTGGGTCAAGCTTACGCCAGGAACAATCGCGATCTTACCAAAGCTAATGCCTATTATGAAGAAGCTCTGGCTATTGCCGTCGAAAATGAAGCCCCCGAGCAAATCGCTGCCTGCAAGCATCAAATCGGAATAATTCACTGGAGCAGAGGAGATTTTTCAGCTGCCAGAGAGAATTTTTCTTCAGCTCATGAATTATTCAAGAAATCAGGCAATCAGAATAAAACCGCCAATCTTCTCATGTGCATCGGTGTGACCTATCTGAATACAGGCAATCTGCAACAGGCAATTGCCAACCTGCGCAGCGCTGAATATCAGGCTTTGAAACTGCGAGATAAAAAATTATCCGGAATTATTTATAATTGGTTGGGAATAGCTTACAATGAATTAACCGCTTATAAAAAAGCCTTCAAATACTACTTGAAAAGCCTGAAAATTAATGAAGAACTGAACGACCCTTCTAATACAGCCATTGCCCAAAACAGTATTGGACTGGTGTATCAAAAACTTAACGATTTTACTCAGGCTGAAAAATTTCTGACCGAATCTCTGAAAATCCGCGAAGAAATCGATGATCAAATCGGAATTGCCGATTGCTTCAATAACCTGGGAATGATTTTCCGTGGACAGGAAAATTATGAAAGAGCGTTAGATTTTTATCTGAAATCGCTGGTGATTCGCGAAAAACTGGGCGGC
>JAUSOT010000090.1 GCA_030656075.1 Candidatus Cloacimonadales bacterium | reverse complement strand
GAGTTGAGAACGACATTATTTCAAAATTGTCAGCAATTCTCGACTCACATTATAGATTATAATAGCGAGTCAAGTCTTGCTGTAATATTATATCAGCCTTGTTCCCAAACTCCCGTTTGGAAACATAATTTGTCTCGAAACTCTGTTTCAGTAAGAAGCAATTGTCTAAATATAATTCAACCATTGCGAAAGTTACACACCCCACGACTAAAGTCGCACCCCTCTCGAGAGGGGAATTTGATCGGTTAAATTAATGAACGAATTATTAAAAATCCAAAACTGTAACAAGCATTTCAACGGTATCACCGCTTTGGATGATTTCAGTTGTGAAATAAATAAAAATGAAATCGTTGGTTTGATCGGTCCAAACGGAGCCGGGAAATCTACTCTCTTCAATGTGATCACAGGTTTTATTACTCTCGATTCAGGACAAATTACTTTTAAAGATCATAACATTACAAAAAAGGCTCCCAACAAAATAAATGTATATGGAATTGCCCGAACTTTCCAGGATCTCAGGTTGATTCGCCAGATGACGGTTTTGGATAATATTTTATTGTCATTCCAAAACCAACCGGGAGAACATCTGGAAAATGTTTTTCTCAGAAATAAGAAAGTGAAAGAAGTTGAACTGGATAATAAAAAGAAAGCTCTGGAATTATTAGAATATGCCGGGATTGCAGATAAAGCAAATGACCTGGCAAATGATCTTTCTTACGGTCAGCAAAAGTTATTGAGCATAATCTGCTGTCTTGCTTCCGATGCTGAACTCCTGCTGTTGGATGAACCAATTGCCGGGATCAATCCGGCCATGATCGAGAAAATCCTCTCGATCATCACAGAACTTCCAACCAAAGGAAAATCGGTAATCCTGATCGAACATAATATGGAAGCGATTTCCCAGGTTTGTAACAGAGTTATCTTTATGGATACCGGCAAAAAGATCAGTGAAGGAACTCCAATGGAAGTTCGCAATGATCCTCAAGTTATCGAGGCTTATCTGGATTAATATGCTTGAGATAAAAAATTTAGAAACAGGTTATGGGAAGAAGCAGGTACTGTTTGATATTTCCATGGTCGTATCGGCAGGTGAGATCGTCGGCATCATCGGACCAAATGGTGCCGGTAAATCTACCATCTTAAAAGCGGTCAGTGGAATCCTGCCAATTTGGAGTGGGGATATTTTATTTAACGACAAATCAATCAAAAAGAATTCAATCGCAGAAAACATCAAATCCGGTCTCACTTTCGCCCCGCAGGGAAATCGAGTGTTCGATGAATTGACGGTAAAAGATAACCTGGAATTGGGTGGTTATTTATTGGATAAGAAGAAATTAAAGAAAAGAATTGAACAGACTTTTGAGACCTTTCCAATTCTGAAAAAACGGTCGAAACAAATTGCCGGAAAACTTAGTGGGGGAGAACAGCAGATGCTGGCTTTGGCCAGAGCTTTGATCCCTGAACCAAAGCTTCTATTACTCGATGAACCGTCACTTGGATTAGCACCGAATCTGCTGAAAGATGTTTTTGAAAAATTCGTTGAAATTAATAAGAATTTTGGGATTTCTATCCTGATCGTTGAACAGAAAGTTAATGAAATTCTCAATATCTCAGATAGGGTTTATTCGATAAAACTTGGTAAAGTTGCTTTTGAAGGCAAACCGTCAGAACTGATCGGAAACAAAGATAAACTTAAAGAGTTGTTTTTGTAACATCACTAAACCACCCGGAACGATTGAGTGGGAATAGGCAATCAAACAATTTGTTTGACGAGAAACGTATCAATCTGTTTCTTAGAAACGTTATAAATAAAGGAGCTTTTGAATGGATGAAAAAGTAAAATATTGGATTGATTTATCTGATTACGATTTTGAAACAGCAAAAGCCATGTTGAAATCGAAGAGACTTCTCTATGTTGGGTTCATGTGTCATCAAGCAATTGAGAAAATCTTAAAGGCATATTTTGTTTTTTCGAAGGAATCGCAACCTAAATTTACTCATAGATTAACGTATCTTACAGAATCAACTGATTTGGAAAAGATATTATCAGAAGAGCAAAAATATTTTATTGATGAATTGGAACCATTAAATATTGAAGCGAGATATCCTACACACAAAGATCTGCTGTTCAAAGAGTTGAATGCTGATAAATGTCATACAATCCTCAAACAAACAGAGGAATTAATTTTATGGATCAAGAAAAAATTATAGCCATAGTCAAAGAATTCGCAAAATTAGTTAAACAGAATTTCTCTGTTGAACAGATTTATTTATTTGGTTCCCATGCGAATGGAAATGCTCTGGAAGAAAGTGATATTGATGTGGCAGTTATTCTAAAGCAGATCGGACAGAATTATTTAGCACAGAATACTAAACTTTTTCAATTGAGAAGAAGCGTTGATTTAAGGATCGAACCTGTTTTAATCGAATCATCGAATGACGTTTCAGGATTCCTTAGCGAAATAAAAGCAACAGGAATTCAGATTTATTAAGCCAAATCACTTGCATTAATTTTACTTCTCTCTTTTCTTCAAAAGTTCTTCTTCCAAATTTTTTGGCAAAGGTTTGTATTCACTGAATTCCATCGTGAAATCTGCTTTACCCTGAGTAACAGAGCGGAATTGGGTAACAAGACCAAATGTTTCCGAGAGCGGCATTTCCGAATCGATGCGGGTAAAATGTTCATCGATAACCGTATCTAAAACCAGTCCCCGATTCTGGTTGATGATAGCCATGATATTGCCGCGGAATTCGGAAGGAGTTTCCACCGAAACCTTCATAACCGGCTCCAGGATAATGGGTTTAGCTTTGAAATAATTCTCTTTAAAGGCAGATTTGGTAGCCACTTCAAAGGCAAGTTGCGAGGAATCCACCGCATGAAAATCACCGTCGTCTAAAGTCATTTTCACTCCAACCACCGGGAAGCCGGCCAATTCTCCTTTTTCCAGAGAAGCCAAAAAACCTTTTTCACAACCTGGCATGAACTGGCTGGGAATATTTCCACCCCGCACTTTATCCATGAAGATGTTTTCATCTTTTCCGGAATGAGTTAAAATCCCTTTGATCCGCGCATACTGCCCTCGTCCACCGGTTTGTTTTTTATGAACATAATCAAACTCGATAGCTTTGGTCAGAGTTTCACGATAAGAAACCTGCGGTTCACGGACTTCCAGATTCACACCATATTCTCTTCTTATCCGTTCAATATAAATATTCAAATGAAGTTCACCCATACCGTGAATAATCGTTTCATTGGTCTCTTCGTTCACGTTTGCTTTAAAAGTGGGATCTTCTTTGGTGAAGCGGGAAAGAGCTTTGGAAAGTTTATCCTGATCGGCGCTGTCCTTTACGCCAAGAGCAAGCGAAATTATCGGTTTCGGAACGAATGATTTCCGCATTGTATAATTAAGATTTCCACCATTGAATGTATCTCCCAGAGCACAATCGACGCCAAACAAAGCTACAATATCGCCTGCTTTGGCACTGGAGATATCTTCCATATTGTCAGCATGCATTTTCACCAATCGGCCAACTTTTATTTTATTCCCGGTTCTGGCATTCAGCAGATCGGAGCCTTTCGCAATCGATCCTTGATAGATTCGTAGATAAGTGAGCTGTCCATATTGCTGGTTTTCAAGTTTGAAAGCCAGAGCGACAGTTGGAAGTTTCGGATCGGATACAAGTTTTATGTTTCTCATACCATCGTCTTTATCCCGTGCAATATTCTCGCCCTCTGTAGGATCGGGAAGATAACGCACAACTGCATCCAGCAGCAGTTGAACACCTTTATTTTTGAAAGCAGAACCGATGAAAACAGGTGTCAGTTCCATGGCAATAGTTGCTTTTCTCACAGCTTCGATGATCATCTCTTCAGTTTCATACCCTTCTAAAAAAGCTTCTGCCAGTTCGTCGCTGAACATAGCCACGGCATCGATCATCGTTTCACGCATTTCTTCGGTTTTTGCTCTGTATTCGGCAGGAACTTCAGTTTCCATAACCTGTTCGCCTATGGGACCGGTAAAGTATCTGGCTTTACGGGAAATCAAATCGATAATGCCTTCAAATTTCTCTTCCAATCCAATTGGAATCTGCATCAGAACTGCGTTATGATCCAACTTCTCGCGAAGCTGATCTCTCACTTTCTCCGGATCTGCTCCAGTTCTGTCCAGCTTATTTATGAAGGCAATATGAGGAACTTTGTAGCGTTTCAACTGTCTATCGACAGTGATCGATTGCGACTGCACACCGCTGACTCCGCAGAGAACAAGTATTGCACCATCCAAAACCCGCAGCGCATTTTCCACTTCGATCGTGAAATCCACATGTCCGGGAGTATCGATAATGTTCAGGTCATATCCTTTCCAGCGCACATTGGTGGCAGCAGAAGCGATCGTGATGCCACGTTCTTTTTCCAGTTCCATGGAATCCATGGTTGCTCCCACACCGTCTTTTCCTCGCACTTCTCCGATCCTGTATATTTTGTTGCAATAATACAAAATTCGTTCAGCTAAAGTTGTTTTGCCGGAATCAATGTGAGCGCTGATGCCGATATTTCTAATTTTTTTTATATCCATTTTAACCTCGTTTTTTCTCAATATCAATTATTCGCTTGAAGCTTAACAAACTGAAAAACAAATATTTATATAATAACAAATTTGATTTATCAATCATAGGTACCATAAATTTTTGGCTGGTTTATTGGACAAGGAAAATTATGAGATTGAACAAACCTGAGCTAGGAATCTTCCAGCCTTCCATAAAACATTTGACAACTATAAACCATTAAATTGGTTTATTCCCAACTAATCATTATGAAAGGGAGAGGTTATGAGGAATTATTTATTGTTGATTATTTTAGCAGGCATTTTTTGGGGCTGCCAGAAGAAGGAACTTGAAAAAACTTTCATTGCTGAAAGTGAATCTAAACCAATTTCAGAAGAACAAAAAACTATAACCAACCAGGATAGCATTCAAAAAGAGCAAGATACGACCATCCAACCAAAAAATGATGAAAAATGGCTTTCTACAGACAAACTCTGGGCTCTCTACAATGATTCAAAAGCCAAAGTGAAAGCTGCGGAAGAGAAGAAAGATTATGAAGAAATGAGCAAGTTTTCCTACGAGGCTGCCATTTATGCCAATGCTCTGGAACGAACCGATATAGAAGCCTGGCAATATAATAACGCTGCCTTTTATCTGATCGAAGCATTCAAAGCAAAAACAGATTATGAGCAGGAAATGGCTCATCTGAATAGTCTGGAATTGAAAACTGAGATCCTGGATTACAGAGAGAAAATGAAGAAGAAATTTCATAAAGAAAAACGTTTGCTTTCCAAAGCGGTAGGCTATCTGCAGAAAGCTCAAGAGATCGATGGAACACTGGATGTTTCGGAACGCACCACGGTTATTGCCAATAATCAGCAGTTTGTAGAGGAGATATTGAATTTGCTGGAATGATATAGAAAAGATATCTAAATTTATTAAATTTTGAAGATAGGTTTTTTCTCTTGACGCTGAAAGGAAGGATTGGCCATTTATGAACCATAAATTTTTTATTTTTTTCTGCCGATTAAAGGAGGATGTTATGAAACGATTTTTATTGTTTTCCGCGCTGGCCTTGTTGATTTTTGGCTGTGACACTCGGACTTCAAATCCGGAAGATGAAGTCTGGTCGCGGGTGCAGGTTTATGAGAACGGAGTGATGATCCATGAAGAAGTTCTGGATGCTGTTGATGACAGCACTTTTGTTGTGCTCGATCTTTTGGATGGTTCGCAGATTGCTCTAGATAAATATGTGAATATTGTTTATCCGGTTGATCCAACCATAGGTGATGAGGAAATAGACCGCGATTATGTAATTCTGGTGGAAAAGGAAGATTATTTTACCAGATTTTATAGCTGCAGTTATCAAGATACGATTATCATCGATGCTGTAAGTGGCTATTCTCCGATTCCTTCAAGTGTGATTTGCGGTACAATCTTCACGAGGAATCACTATATGAATGCAAATAACTCATTCTTTGTTCTTCAAGATTCAGTGATTATCTGTAACATTATAACTAATGCTTTTGGGCATTTTTCCAATGATTCCTTGAGTTTTGGGAATTATCAGATAATTGAAGAAGAATATTATCCTGATGGATTCACAACAGACTTTGATGTGAATAATTTTTATGATGATTATCTCGTAGACAACATTATTTATGCTGCCAAACCTAATATTTATATTTATCCAACGGAAACCATAGCTCTTGATGTTGCATTATCATTTCCCAATAATGGGAATGTAATAACTTCCATCCCTGAATATGGTTCTGGATGGGAGAATCTGCATATCGATCCTTCCGGGAAAATAAATGATGCAAATAATTATCTTTTCTATGAAAGTGTTCAACCTGACCTTTATCAATATAAGCATGGCTGGCTGGTGCAACGGGAAGAATTGGAAATATTTTTTATTCAGAATCTGACTACCACCGGTTTTGATGGGCAGGAAATCATTGATTTCACCGATTTCTGGATTCCTCTTTTGAAAGATTATCCTTTTTATGCCATCTATCCTCAATACAATGATCAGCTTAGTGAAATGACAAAACTCGAGTTTTCGATTGAACCTGATAATCTTTTACGTTTGATCTATGCAATCGAAGGGCAACAAAATGATTCTCTGGTTTTGACTGAACCGAAGATACCTGAATTCCAAAGAGAAGGATTTTTTGTGGTGGAATGGGGAGTGAGTTTAAAATCATCTGAGCTATTAAGCCTAAATAAAACAATAATAGTTGAATAGGAGGATGTTATGAAACGATTTTTATTGTTTTTCGCGCTGGCCTTGTTGATTTTTGGTTGTGACACCCGAACTTCAAATCCGGAAGATGAAGTCTGGTCGCGGGTTCATGTCTTTTTCACAGATAATCTGGTATACGAAGAAGTTCTTGATGCTGCTGATGACAGCACCATGGTTACAGTACCTTTGCCGGATGACAACGAATGCCAACTGGATAAATATTACTTTGAAACGCAGGCTACTCCTGATTTAGAAATTTATTATTCCTACAGAGTTATTGCTAAGAAATTTGGTTTTTATTCCACCTACCAGGAATGCGGCAAACAGGATACGATT
Organism: Candidatus Cloacimonadales bacterium; assembly: GCA_030656075.1. Taxonomy (GTDB): domain Bacteria; phylum Cloacimonadota; class Cloacimonadia; order Cloacimonadales; family TCS61; genus B137-G9. Next base: position 6,252 of record JAUSOT010000090.1, on the reverse strand, counting down.
TCGGTGAATGCCAGTGGTGGTTTTGCTACGGTTGTTCCCGGTTTGGTTTGTGGTACTTTTATTGATATTTTCTGGGGACCACTTGCTTTAGAAGAGATCTATGTTTTGCAGGATAGTGTAATTGTCGATAGCATAACAACTACCATAAACGGATACTTTTCTCATGATCTGGAATTCGGAAATTATCAAATGGCTATAAAAGCAAATTATCCCGATGATATCTGGTATGATTTTGTAGTTGATAGCTTTTATAAAGATTATTACATTAAATTAATGCTTACAGGTTATGTGCATAATAAAAGTGAGCAGGCAAAGCCTCAAATATGTTACAAGAATTTGCATAAGTTGACAGGAAGATTTTAGAACAAAAGAAGTAATTATGAAAAAAAATATTTGTCTTAAGAAAAATGGTTAACGAACTCTATTTCCAGCATAATATTCCAAAAATCAAGATTGCTCGTGATATGAAAGTATCAAGAAATTTTGTTACAAAATGGACGCAGTCAACGCATCAGGATTTTACAGTTGATAATCGAGGCTGGGAAAAAGGGAAAGTGCGAAAATGGGAAAAAGAAATCAAAGAAAAAATAACGGATATTAGATTGTCTCTTGAGAATGATTCTTTCGAGTTTTATCTTGGTGCAACAGCTATCCAGCAGGAATGGCGAAGAAGATATCCGGATGAAGTTTCACCCCCGTTAAGGACAATAGGCAAGTATTTATCGGAGTTGGGATTAGTTCAGAAAAGAAAGATTAAGCATAAAGGAGCAGCAAAATATCTTTGTTATCCTGAACACACGATCTATAACCAATTAGGTGATAGGGTAGCGGAAATTGATTTCATTGGAAAGAAATATATTCATGGCAGATCCGAGCCTTTAAACTTTATCGGATATTCCTTTAAGAAAGAACCAAGACTCAGGTATTATAAGCGAATAGAAGGTCAAACAACAGATAGTTTTATTACAGAAACGGATAAATTTTTCGGACTTTTTGAGAAGCCCGATGTGATTAAACTGGATAATGGATTAGCCTTTATAGGAAGTGCTTCCGGCAAGAGAAATATTTCGCGTTCAATGAATTTCTTATTAGAGAATAATGTAATCCCGGTTTTTGCTGTTCCACGAAAGCCTTTTACCCAAGCATCAATAGAGGGTAATAATTCAGTATTTTCAAAGAAATTTTGGAATCGATTCGATTTTAAAAGTTTGAAAGAAATAGATGATAAATTAGAATTATTTAATCAATCTTCTCAAAAATATACAGGATATAAAAGACCTGAAAATAATCATCAGAAAAGGAATTTAACTCCGAAAATATACTTCATTCGACAGGTTAAAGAAGTATCTGAAAACAGGAAAAACGAAGCATATGTTAATGTTCTGAATGTGAATATTCCAATGCTCAAATCATTAGTAAATTATTATGTTTTGTCCGAATGGAATCTAAATAAAGAAACTCTCAGTATCTATTTTGAGAAAGATAAAATACGGAAATTAATAAGGAAAATTGATTTTAAAATTAACAAAAGTTCAAAGGATAAATTTGATGTTTTTTAAAATCGAAACTGCTCACTTTTATTATGCACATAACCCTTACATATTAGTTTCCATTATCAGCTTAAGAACATCAAAATGTTATTATTTAAACCTGCCGGGTTTTAGAATCCTGGCAGGTTTTCTGATTCAATACTTTCCAGGCATCCTCAGAAAAATTTGGATAATCTAAATCTATGTTATTAAAATGAATGAGAATATCGTAGAATTTTCTGCACAAAATATGTTCCAATTAAGCCCACGAATTCATTCGTGGGAGCTGAGATGCGATTAATACATATACAACGGTTTCAACCGTTTGCAGAAATCTCTAAACCATTGAAATGGTTGATATGAATGGTTTTGATTGATTTACCCCACGAATAAATTCATGGGCTTAAAAAAAATAAATTCTTATTTCTCCTTGTTGATTGCAGAAAGTGATTTTTTCGGGGGATGAGTGCAATACTTTCTGATTGACAAAATAAAGCCTCAAAACATTTTTTCCAAAAAAAATTACGTGGAGAGGTTTATGAAAAAAATCTTAGTCACAGGTTCGGTAGGACAGATCGGTTCCGAATTAACGATGCTGTTACGAGAGCTTTATGGAAACGATAATGTCGTGGCCGGTGGAAATCGTACAAAACCCAGTGAAAAATTATTAAATTCAGGTCCATTTGAAATTGTGGATTGTGTAAATGCGCAGCAGGTTGCCGATGTAGTTAAAAAATATAAAATCGATACGATTTATCATTTGGCAGCCATCCTGTCTGCTGTGGCAGAAGCAAAACCAAATCTGGCCTGGAATGTAAACATTAATGGCTTGTACAACGTTTTGGAAGTCTCTCGCGAATACAAATGCGCAGTTTTCACACCAAGTTCTATCGGTGCATTCGGTCCTTCCACTCCACCGGACGATACTCCCCAAGATACGATCCAAAGACCCAACACAATGTACGGCGTAACCAAAGTTGCCGGCGAATTGCTTTGTGATTATTATTACAAAAGATTCGGTGTCGATACTCGTGGAGTGCGCTATCCTGGTATTATTTCCAATGAAACACTGCCCGGCGGCGGAACCACAGATTACGCTGTAGATATTTATTACGAAGCAATCAAAAAGAAAGCTTACACCTGTTTCCTGAAAGCCGGAACTTTCCTCGATATGATGTATATGCCGGATGCTTTGAAAGCTGCGGTTGATATTATGGAAGCCGATCCTGCCAAATTGATCCACAGGAATGCTTTCAATATTTCTACTATGAGTTTCGATCCTGAAATGCTGGCTGCCTCCATCCGTGAACATATTCCGGAATTCAAAATGGATTATAAGATCGATCCGGTACGTCAGGCGATTGCTGAAAGCTGGCCTAATAAAATGGATGATTCTGCCGCAGCAAAAGAATGGGGTTGGAGCTATATTTATGATCTTCCCAAAATGACTGATGATATGCTGAAAGTTCTTGGTAAGAAACTGAAATAATGATCAGAAAAACTCAGAATAAAAGGAGTGAAGTTTGATAGCTGGAGTTGGCATCGATAATATAGAAGTGGAAAGAATCAAGAAACAGATCGATGGCACAACAAAATTCAAAGAGAATATCTTTACAGAAGCAGAAATAAAATATTGTGAATCAAAGACGAATTATGCTGAAAGTTTTGCAGTTCGTTTTGCTGCCAAAGAAGCTTTTTTGAAAGCTCTCGGAACCGGTTGGAGAGATGGTTTACAATTCAAAGATATTGAAATATTGAATGATGAATTGGGAAAACCCAAAGCATATCTGCATGGAAAGGCAAAGCAGATAATTATGGATAATAAGCTGATGAATATTCAGGTTTCTTTATCGCATATCAAAAAAATAGCAACAGCTATTGTGATTATCGAAAAATAAGTGAATTGTTTTTATGCGTTTTTTTGCCCCACCCTGCCCTCCCCCAAGGAGAGGGTGAAGATTGATTAATTTCGAAAAGCTTTATCCTTCTCCAATGGAGAAGGTGGCTGAACGAAGTGAAGTCGGATGAGGCTGTAGTGATTATCGAAAAATAAAATTTTTTCTAATAAATAGAGTGTTTTTGTGAAGGTATTGCCCCACCCTGCCCTCCCCAAAGGAGAGGGTGAAGATCGATTAATTTCGAAAAGCTTAATCCTTCTCCGATGGAGAAGGTGGCTGAACGAAGTGAAATCGGATGAGGCAGTAGTAGTTATCGAAAAATAAAAAATATATAGGAGAGGAAATTATGGCACTTGAAAGATTGAATGCTGCCCTAAATAAAAACCTGGAAGAATTGCGTTCCAGTGGTAGAGATAAAGGGGTGGAAAAAGTTATTCGTGAAATCAAAAAAGCAAAAGGTAAATTTGGGCCGCGTTACATTCTGGAAGGCTATGGAGATCAGGAATTCATCAAAATGAATGCGAATTCCTACCTCGGAATGTCGATGAATCCGGAAGTGATCAAAGCAGAAGAAGCAGCAGCCCAGAAATTCGGCGTCGGACCGGGAGCAGTTCGTTTTATCAGCGGATCTCATACTCCGCATCTCGAACTGGAAAAGAAACTGGCAGAATTTCATCAGCGTGAAGCGGGCATGATTTTCAGTTCTGCCTACGTAACAAGTCTGGGTGTGATTTATCCGCTCACAACCGCAGAGACAGTTACGATTTCCGACGAATTGAATCATAACTGTATTATTCAGGCGATGCGTCTTTCCAGACCTGCTGCCAAATTTATCTACAAGCACAATAATATGCAGGATATGGAAGCAAAATTGGAAGAAGCAGTCGGCAAAGGCAAGCGCTGTCTGGTTATTACTGACGGTATTTTCAGTATGCGTGGAGATTTTTCACCCTTCAATGAACTTACTAAGATCTGTGCAAAATTCAATGATAAATTTGAAGAAGGCGTTATTACTATCGCAGATGATTCTCACGGTGTGGGAGCGTTTGGAAAAACTGGACGCGGAACAGAAGAATATACCGGCGCAAAAGTTGATGTCCTTATCGGAACTCTGGGAAAAGCTTTTGGTGTGAACGGCGGTTATGTCGTTGCTTCAAAAACGGTTATCGACTATCTACGTGAATCTGCTCCGATGTATATTTATTCCAATCCGATTACCTGTTCCGAAGCTGCAGCAACATTGAAAGTTTTAGAAATCGTGGATAGTGAATGGGGAATTAAAAGATTGGAACACCTCGCAGCCATGACGAAGAAATTTGAAGATGGATTAAAAACTCATGGTTTTGAAACGATCGAAGGACCGCATCCGGTAGTTCCGCTGATGGTGCGCGATACAGCCGAAACCACCAAACTGGTGAAGTATCTTACCAAAAATGGCGTTCTGGGAACTGGATTGAATTTCCCGGTGGTGCCTAAAGGTGATGAAGAAATCAGGTTCCAGGTGAATGCCGATCATACGGAAGCAGACATCGACATGGTTCTGGAAATTCTGGGAAATTATAAGAAATAGAAAATATCAAACAAACAGGGAGTGGAAACGCTCCCTGTTTTTAGCATAAAAACCTTGCGAATGGTTGTCGAACTTCTTGCTTTTCTCGAACCTTCGCAAAGGTTACATTTAAATATCGTACAGCATTATCCGGGATAGCCTAATTTTCCTATTTTCTCATAAAAAGTTTATTCAAATCGTTCCCAACAACATCAAACCTTTTTTCTAATCCCATTTCTCCACAAGCCAGATGACAAATATCAGATTTGATATTCAGATTGCATTCTGCACCAAAATCCCGCCAGATTTCATCGGATCGGGTTTTCAAATCTTGTAGAGCTTGTTTTGCAGAATTCTCTTTCTCCGGCTCAAAAACGATAAGAGCACTGTCACCCATGAATTTCACAACTTTACCATCTACTTCAGAAATGATTTTCTCCACCAGAATGTAAAATTTATTTAACATTTCAAAAACCTGTTCATCAGATTTCTTGCAGCAAATTCTGGCGAAACCTGAAATATCAACAATACAGACGATCATTTGGCATTTTTTCATCTTAATTTTTCCTGAATATTTTGTCCCTACGGGACTTGATCAATTACTGAATCTCATTTTTCTATAGACATTTCGTCTCTATGGGACTTGATAAAACAATTACTATTTATTGAATGAAACTTTGAAAATCGTTCCTTTCCCTGGCTCTGAAGAATATTTCAATTCGCCTTTGATCTGTTCGATCAGCAACCGGATAATAATTGTACCCAGAGAATCTATCTTTTCTGGATCGAAATCCGGAGGTAAACCCACACCATTATCCTGTACGGATAACGCTACTTGATTATTGTTCAACTCGGCAAGACTTATTTTTAGAATACCTTTCCGATTATCTTTGAAGGCATATTTGAAAGCATTGGTGATCAATTCATTCAAAATTAGAGCAAACGGCACCAGGATGTTCATGTCCAGATCGACCTCCTGGATATCCATTTCGATCTTGATTTTGGTAGTATCATTATCAAAAGCACTTGTGATATCATTCACCAGTTTATGAATGTAACTGACTACATTGACTTTGTTCAAATCTACATCTTTGGAAAGCATCTGATGTAAATGAGTGATCGATTTCAAGCGGCTTTCACTTTCGATGAGAACCATTCGCGACTTTTCGTCCATGGTTTGCTGGGATTGAATCCGCAATAAACTCTGGATCGTTGCCAGGTTGTTCTTCACGCGGTGATTCATTTCCCGCATTAAAAGAATATTTCTATTCAAAGC
>JAUSOT010000089.1 GCA_030656075.1 Candidatus Cloacimonadales bacterium | reverse complement strand
ACTTTGAATGCGCCGGTACTGGGTATCGGCGAAATGGTGATAGACGACAGCAACGGCAATGATAATGGTGTTTTGGATCCCGGCGAAAGCGTGACGATCACCATTCCCGTAAGCAACGACGGACAGGCCGAATCGCCGGATGCAACGGCAACACTTTTCTGCGCCACCAACGGCATCACGATTGGAACTGGCACAATAAATCTTGGCCCGCTCGGAATTGAATCAGTTGTTGATGCGGTTTACACTGTTTCGGCAGATATGTCGATTCCTTTTGGAACTCCCATTATCTTGAATTTCAACGTCGTTGCCGGTGAATACGAAATAGCCGAAGATTTTCCAACTCAAGTGGGAATTCATCAGGAAGATTTTGAGAACGGATTCAGTCAGTATCCCTGGGAATTTCAAGGCTACACGATTTCCTGGCCCAATGTCAATCCCATCGAAGATTTTACCATTGTCAGCCCAATCGACAATATTGATTGGAGCATCGATACGACTGAATTTTACAGCGGAGCAGCCAGCGCCAAATCCTATCCGATCACGCATAACCAGGCTTCCTTTATGAGCATCTCCCTGGATGTGACGATGGACGGCGAGATCAGTTTCTGGTATAAAGTTGCCTGCGAATACAGCCCGTCTCAAACTTATTTCTATGACGGATTATTTTTCATGATCGATGGAGTTACTGCCGGACAATTCCAACCCGATGCCAATGGACAATCTCCCTGGACTTTTGCCAGTTATCCGGTGGAAACAGGCATTCACACTTTCGATTGGGTTTATGTGAAAGACGGCAGCGACGGCACCACAATGATCCAGGATGACTGCGCCTGGGTGGATCTTGTCACTTTCCCGTCCATCACACCATTGCCCACCGGCACGATTGCCGGAGCAGTTTCTGTGATTCCCGCTGCCAACCTGGAGGAAGTGGAGATCAACGTTGGCTCAACAATAATCAATCCTGACGCATCCGGTCAATTCTCCTTGGATGTACCGGTGGGAACCTATAATGTGATTGCATCCCTGGACGGATATGAAACGATCACCATTGCAGATGTGGAAGTTTTGGAAGGTCAGGTAACTCCAATTTCCTTTGTACTGTATTATCTTCAAGCTCCTGAAAACCTGGTAGCTGTAAATATTGATGAGATCGTCAACCTGACCTGGGAACATAACCAACCTGCGGCAAATAGCGGCAGGAAGCGAGAATATTCCAATCGTGAATTCCAGAATTTCAATATCTATCGCAGCGTGGACGCCAGTTTTTATGAGCTTCTGGCTTCGACTGACGACCTATTCTATGAAGACATTTTGGAAACAGCCGGAGAATACAGTTATTACATGACAGCAGTTTACGATCAGGGCAACGAGAGTGAAGCTTCCAACACAGAGACAGTTATCTGGGATGGCACCGGTTCAGACGATCCACTCATTCCGTTGGTAAATGCACTCTATCAGAATTCACCAAATCCCTTCAATCCCGAAACAAAGATCAGCTTTGACTTGAAAGAAGAATGGCAGGTTAATCTGGAAATCTACAACATGAAAGGACAAAAGGTGAGAACGCTGATCAGTGCTCAGCTTTCCACCGGTCAGCATTCAGTAATTTGGAATGGAAAAGATGATGCTGGTAAACCGGTTTCATCCGGAATTTATTTCTACAAGATCAAAGCCGGAGAATTCCAGCAAACCAGGAAAATGCTTTTAATGAAATAATATCGACCTCATCCCCAGCCCTTCTCCTATCGAGGAGACGGGGGATGTGTTGAAAGAGTTATATACAACGACTTTGTACATAGCTTTTTCGTAACATAGAACGTTACGAAACAGAAATATCAAACCTGTCAGGTTTCCGAAAATCCAGCAGGTATTTTCTTGCCAAAAAATTGCCTTCAATTCTCTGACAAAAGTTTTAGGAGGAAATTATGAATAAGATATTTTATTTTACGGGCTCGGGAAATTCACTGACTATTGCTAAAAGAATAGATGAAAAGATTGAAGATTGCGAAGTTATTCAGGTCAAATCTTCACTGGATTTTTCTAAACCAATCGCAGCAGAAATCTTAGGATTTGTGTTTCCGGTCTATGCCTGGGGAATGCCGGTGATGTTCAAAGAATTCATTCAAAAAATTAAAATTGAAAAAGCTGATTACGTTTTCGTTGTAACAAATTACGGCGGAAGCTGCGGAAATGTTTTGGGAATTTTCCGCAAAATACTCAGAAAAAAAGGTATTGAAATCGCTGCCTTTGGCGAAGTGGTGATGCCCAGTAATTATGTTGTTATGGGTGATGCTTCATCCCAGCATAAAGCAGCTAATATATTGCAAATAGCCGAACCGGTGATTGATGACCTTGTTCAGAAAATCTCTGAAAAGCAAGCAATGCCGATGATTAAAGTTAAATTTTCCGGTAAATTCTTGTCGGCAGTTGTCTATCCTCTTTTTGTAAGTAATATCCGAAAATCCGATAAAAACTTCTTTTTTACAGAAACATGTAATGGCTGTGGCATCTGCGCCAAAGTGTGCCCGGCCGAGAACATCGTTTTGAACGAGAAGAAACAACCTGTCTGGCAGCATCGATGCGAGCAATGCCATGCCTGCTTCCACTGGTGTCCGCAACGAGCGATTGAATTTTCCAAAAAGACAGTGCAGAAAAACCGCTACACTCATCCCAATGTGAAAGTGAGTGAGTTGTTTTAAATTCTGATTTGAGTTATCCGACGTAGAGTGACCTGCCAGATCGTTTATTTTATTAGTTTACTTGAGTGGCAAATATTTCTAACCTTGCGAAGGTCATAAAGCAAAAAGCCACAAAACCTTTGCAAGGTTTTTGTGTCTAAATTTCAAACTTCCAGGCACAATAAAATTCGGCAGGATGAGCATCGGGTGGACAGGCGATACAGGTGGTTTTGATGCGTGCATCGATGATTTTGGCAAACTCGCCGTATTCTACAACGCCAACACTTTTACAGGGAAAATCGGGAAGTCCTTTTTTGGTTCGAGCATATTGAACGCGGCATCTATTCATTTGAAAGATGAAAGAATTTTCGGTTTCATCTGTAAAACTTTGAATATTCAATCTACTGTACAACCTGAACGAGAGAGCTTTCTTCAAACCTTCTAAACCGCTGTTTACGGGAATGTTGTGCCTCTCCATAATTCGTTTTGCTTCGATTTTGGTAAATGATCGCCAGGCTTCGGTGTCCAATGCGATTGCTTTTTCAATGCCGTAGTTTTTTTCCACCTGCTGAAACCATAATCCATCATGAGCCAGCCAGTTCTTGGCAAAATCATCCAGCATCCCGATCAGTTGTTCTCTCGAAAGGTTTTCCAGATCCATTTTTTGCTCCTCTGTTTTTTTGTTTATGAAGCATTATATCCTGACTTGGGTGTCAATAAAAAAGGTTTGAACGGAAAAAAACAAAGTAGATTTTCTATCTTGACATCTATTGTTTCAATTTCAATTTTGTAACCGGTACAAAGTTGAATTTGTAGCAAAGGTGGAATTAATGAAGAGTATTATTGAGATTTTAAAAGAGCATGATATTGCGCCTTCCATGCAAAGAGTGAAAATACTGGAATATCTGCGCAATTATAAAACGCATCCCACAGCAGATATGATCTATCAGGCTTTGGTAGATGATATTCCAACACTATCGAAAACAACAGTTTACAACACTTTAAAAACATTCACCGAAAAAGGTATTTTGTTAGCTCTTTCATTGTTTGAAAATGAAGTTCGCTATGAATATAACAAAGACCCGCATATCCATTTTAAATGTATGAAATGCAATAAAATATATGATCTTAATCATAGCTTCGACCATTATAATGATAATTTGGTAGATGGTCATAAAATACTCGAACATCATGTGAATTTGAAAGGCATTTGCAAAGATTGTCTAAAGGTAGAAAATTAAATGCCGGAACTTCCCGAAGTACAAACAATAATTAATGGATTGAATCAGAAAATTCTTAGAAAAGAAATTCAAGAGATTATAGAGTTTCGTCCGGGAACTATTATTTGGCAAATTCCTTTTACAAGTTTGGGGAAAGTTGTTTCCATCAGCAGAAGAGGGAAATACATTCTTTTACAAACTTCAAATAAAATTAATCTGATAATACACTTGCGGATGACGGGAAAATTGGTCTTTGAAACCGATTTAAGCAAATCTTCAACCCATTCCAGAGCAGAGATAATTTTTAGAGATAAAACTAAATTGATATTTAATGATATCCGAACTTTCGGTAAAATTCAAATAATGAAAAAAGACGAAGAAATCGCAGCTTTCCAAAATCTCGGAGTAGAACCATTATCGGAAGAATTCGACGCCAAATATCTCCGGAACGAACTGAAAAACAAAAAAGCTCCTATCAAGAACATTTTGCTCGACCAGCGAGTTTTGGCCGGGCTTGGTAATATATATGTTGCAGAGATTCTGTTTCGTTGTAAGATAGACCCGAGAAAACAGGGGAATGAATTGGATTTAAAGCAGTTGAAATTAATTGTGCTGCATACAAAAACTGTGTTGGAAGAAGCAATAAAGCATAACGGAACAACGATTTCCGATTATAGAAGTGTGGAAGATAAAAGCGGGGAATTCCAGAATTTTCTGAAAGTTTACGGCAAAAAAACTTGTGAATGCGGCGCTGAGATCAGCAAGATCAAACAGGCTGGCAGAAGTACGTATTTTTGTGCCGTATGTCAAAATTAGTGAGACTTGACTCGCAGAGAATCGTGAGTCGAGAATCGCTGTCTTTGCGAGGAATCTTTCAAAGGAATTCTGGCGAAGCAATCTCTACCGTAAATAGAATTAAGATTGCTTCGATTGATGCCGGCAAGAGAGAACTCGCAATGACAAGAGTAAGATATATTCAAAAAAATTGATAGCATGCTGAGACGCTGAAAGCTAAAACCGGAGGTTAAAAAATGAAAGCTGTTGAAATCAAACCAGGAATTTACTGGGTAGGAGGTATAGACTGGGATTTGCGCAATTTTCACGGTTATCTCACGCAATGCGGCTCCACCTACAATTCTTATTTGATAATCGATGAAAAAATTACGTTGATCGATAATGTGAAATATTATCTGGTAGATGAACTGATCAGCCGGATTTCCCAAATTATCGATCCGGCAAAAATAGATTATATAATTCAAAATCACATTGAAATGGACCATTCCGGCTCACTTCCCAGGATCATGGAATTGTGCCCGAAAGCCAAAATTTATGCTTCTCCAAAAGGCGTGGAAGGACTTCCCAAACACTACAAGAAAAACTGGAATTTCCATCCGGTCAAATCCGGTGATGTTTTAAATTTAGGAAAAAGAAATTTGCACTTTGTACAAACTCCGATGGTGCACTGGCCGGATAACATGGTAAGTTATTGTCCCGAAGAAAAAATTCTCTTTTCCAATGATGCTTTCGGTCAGCATATTGCTTCTTCGGAACGTTTTGATGATGAATATCCCTTCAACATCATGATGCACGAAGCTGCAAAATATTACGCTAATATTGTGCTGCCATACGGATCGCAGGTGCAGAAAGCTTTGGAAGTGGTTGGTTCATTGGAGATCGATACAATCTGTCCGAGTCATGGTCTCATCATCCGAAAATACATTCCGGAAATCCTGGAAAAATACCAGCAGTGGAGTAGAAACCAAGTCGATAACAAAGCTTTAATAATTTACGATACAATGTGGAAATCCACTGAAATGATCGCCCATTCCGTGCATGATGCTTTTGAAGCAAAAGGCTATCAAACCAGGAAATTCAACTTGCAATACACCCATATTTCAGACATCATGACCGAAATTCTGACGGCAAAATACATCTGCGTCGGTTCTCCAACTTTGAATAATAATATCCTGCCGACCGTTGCAGCGTTCTTAACTTATTTGAAAGGATTAGCTCCCAAAAACAGGATCGGGCTGGCGTTCGGTTCCTATGGTTGGGGCGGTCAAAGTGTAGGAATTGTGGAAAATATTTTGCGGGAATGCGGCTTTGAAATGCTGGATCAGATCAAATTGCAATACGTTCCGGATGCCGACATTCTAAAAGAAAAAGAAAAACATCTGATCGATCAGATAAAATAGGAAATATCGAATATGAAACAGCCAATGTTTCAGGAACCAAATTATGAAGAAGCGTTAAAGAATTTGAAGCAGCGACCTCACCTCTGTCCTCTCCTCAGGGGAGAGGAAGGATGTTAAGCTCCTTCTCCTGTTGGATTTGCATGCAGAAAAGCGATTATTTTTCTGAGCAAAACCAACGCATTTGGAGAAGGCCGGGATGAGGTAGAGATCAAAGAAGCATTAAAAAAAATGAATAAGAAGGAGTAAAAAGATGTTACCGAAGAAAATCGAAGATGCAATTAATTTGCAGATCAATAAAGAATTATTTTCCGAATATTTATATCTTTCGATGGCTACCTATTTTGCTGCCGAAGGATTGAGTGGATTTGAAAATTTCTTTGTTGTGCAGGCTCAAGAAGAAAGATTTCATGCTATGAAATTCTATCATTTCGTGAATGAAAGAGGTGGCAGAGTTCTGCTGAAAAAACTGTCAGATCCCAAAACGGATTTTGCCTCAATTGAAGAAGTATTCCAGCTGTCTCTGGCTCACGAAAGATTTATTTCCAAATCTATTTATGAATTAATGGATCTGGCAATCGAAGAAAAAGAACACGCCACCAAAAGTTTTTTGAACTGGTTCATCGATGAGCAGGTGGAAGAAGAAGCTTCCATGCAGGCGATATTGGATAAGCTGAAACTAATCGACGGCAAAGGACAAGGACTGTTGATGCTGAACACGGAACTGGCGGCTCGTGTTTATACGCCTCCGGTGGCATTATAAATAGTTGAAACCTTCCGAACGGTCTATTCCCCTCTTGAGAGGGGTGCAGCTTTAGCTGTGGGGTGTGCGAGAACCTTCCGAACGGTTGAATGCGAAAGGACGGGGTATGTAGAACCTTCCGAACGGTTGAAGTTAGTTTACCGTTGCGAAGGTCTGCAACCGTTCGCAAGGTTAAAGGATATAAATAAAAAATAGGAGGAAATCATGACACAATTAAGAGAAATTTATTACTGCGAAATTTGCGGTAACGTTGTAGAAATCCTGAATGAAGGCGCTCCGGCTCTGGTTTGCTGCGGTCAGCCAATGACAAAACTGGTGGCAAAAACTGAAGATGCCAGCACAGAAAAACACGTTCCCTACGTGGAAGAAAAAGACGGTGGAGTTCTGGTGAAAATCGGACAGAACACAGCTCATCCCATGCTGGAAAAACACTACATCAAGTTCATCGAAGTGTTGACAGGCTGCAAGGTTTACCGCAAAGAACTGAAACCCGAAAAAGCACCGGAAGCCTGGTTCCCTGTGAAAAAAGAAGACATCAAAGAAGTGCGTGAATGGTGTAATATTCACGGTCTTTGGAAAAGTTGAACTTTATTTTAAGAATGTCTTTCTGACGAATCTGGCACGTTGTTCTCAGGAAGAATCTCAATTCTTGATGAGAAGCTGAATGAAGTTTCAAGAGATTCTTCGGATGTTAGGCTAAAAGAATCCTCAGAATGACAGTTTTCCTTCTCCTCGATAGGAGAAGGTGGATCCGAAGATTTTCGGAGATCGATTAGATTAAAAAAGGAGGAAAAATGGCTGAGAATAAACAGGTTGTTTTAGATGCAATGAAAGCTGCCGGCAAACCGCTGAAAGGCGGGGAGATTGTCGAATTAAGCGGACTCGACAAAAAAGAAGTCGATAAGGCCATGAACGAACTAATAAAAGAAGAATTGATCGTATCTCCCAAAAAATGTTATTGGGAACCGAAATAATATGATGGAGAAAGTCGCAATCATAATAATGGTTGACTTTTTTCGAATTAAAAAATAGAAAAATACAGGAGGAAATAAAATGGAATTTAAAGGTTCAAAAACCGCTCAAAATTTAATGAAATCCTTTGCCGGCGAATCCCAGGCACGTATGCGCTACACCTATTATTCATCCGTTGCCAGGAAGGCAGGATTTATGCAGATCGCTGAAATATTCATGGAAACGGCAGAAAACGAAAGAGAACATGCCAAGTTGTTCATGAAAGAACTAATCAACAACGGTATTAATGAAGAAGTGGTGGAGATAACAGCAGGATATCCTGTCTGTTATTCCGACACTTTGAAGAACCTGGAATGTGCTGCCAATGGCGAAAATGAAGAATGGACAGAACTCTATCCCACCTTTGCCAATATGGCAGAAAAAGAAGGATTTACCGGTGTAGCCAAAGTGTTTCGATTAGTTGCTCTGGTAGAAAAAAAACACGAAAAACGTTATCGTAAATTGTGGAAAAACGTCAAAGAACATTCCGTATTCAAAAAGGACGGCAAAGTTTTCTGGAAATGCCGCAATTGCGGACATATTGTCGAATCGATCGAAGCTCCGGAAATCTGTCCGGTTTGCGATCATCCCAGAGATTATTTTGAAGTTTGGGTAGAAAATTATTAATTGATTCAAAAAATTGGAGGGAATATGCAAAAATACGTATGTGACGCCTGTGGTTATATCTACGATCCGGCCGAAAATGATGATGTGTCATTTGACGATCTGCCTGAAGATTGGGTATGCCCGGAATGTGGCGTAGGTAAAGACCTTTTCAGTCCGATCGATTAGTTTGAATGAATGGAACAGCAGGTTTTTCTGCTGTTCCACTTTTCGATTTTGAGTTTGCAATATGATCCGGGAATGGTTTAAGAATTAAATCCGGTAATTCAGGCGTTGCTGGCAACTTTGTTCACCAAGCTGATCACAGCTCTCGGTGCGGCGATGGTTTTTTTTTCAAAGAGATCAGGCGCAAAGTTCTAAATGGTATGCTGGGTTTTGCTGCCGGTGTGATGATCTATGTGGTGGTGGAAGAATTGATCCCGGAAGCACAGCAAGATAGAAACACAGATGTTGCCACCATCGGCGCAATGATAGGCTTTGCTGTGATGATGCTGCTCGATGTAGCGCTGGGATAAATGAAAATATAAAATAATTACATGAATTCCGCATAATAGAGTGATTTTTTTTGCCCCACCCTGCCCTCCCCAAAGGAGAGGGAAAATAGTGGGTATAGACAATTGGAAGTCTCATTTCCTTCTCCCTGGGAGAAGGTGTCCCGCACCTAAATTTGTTGCAAAATTTAGGTGCGGGACGGATGAGGCATAAAAATGTGGAAAAGTAAAAATTACAAGGGTTCTGCATAATTAAGTGTTTTTTGCCCCACCCAGCCCTCCCCAGAGGAGAGGGAAAATAGTGGGTTTAGCCAATTGGAAGTTTCATTTCCTTCTCCTTTGGAGAAGGTGGCTGAGCGAAGCGAAGTCGGATGAGGCTAATTTCAAAAGTAATAAGGTGTTAGCTAAAATTACCTGTCAGGAGGTAGTCAGGATGTTTTTAGTGTTTTTAACTTATTTTATTACAATAAGTTATGAAATATGAAAAAGGCTTAGTAAAAATTACATAAAAGGAGAAACTAAAATGACAAAGGATAAATTTAACGAAGTAATCGATTTTGCCATCGATGGTGAAACATCAGCCGTGAAATTTTATCAGGATTTACAAACGAAAGTAAAATTCCATGCTCAGAAAGAAATGCTGCATGAACTGGAAAACATGGAAAAAGGGCACATTGTAATTCTGGAAAATATTCGCAAAAAAGGTATCGAGAAGATCACCGTGAAAAAAGTTGTTAATCTTAACATCAGCGAATACATCACGGATGTAGAACCGAACGAAAATATGAACTATCAGGAAATCCTGATCGTGGCAATGAAGAAGGAAGAACAAGCTGTAAAACTTTATACGGATTTGGCTGGAAATTTCCCCGGTACAGAAATTGAAACGCTTTTCCTGAAACTGGCTTCTGAAGAAGCAGGACACAAACTGCAATTCGAAACACTCTATGATGAATACGTTCTAAAGGAAAACTAACGGAGGAAAAATGGAAATATTTTCACTCAACGAAGTCATCGAACTGGCAGTTCAAATCGAGAAAAACGGCTATCAGTTCTATGATGCGGCATTCAAGAGAAAAGACCTGAGCAGTAAAGCCAGAGAACTGATCGAAAGATTGCGCGATGAAGAACTCCAACACGAAGCGACTTTTAAAAATCTC
Organism: Candidatus Cloacimonadales bacterium; assembly: GCA_030656075.1. Classification (GTDB taxonomy): domain Bacteria; phylum Cloacimonadota; class Cloacimonadia; order Cloacimonadales; family TCS61; genus B137-G9. Next base: position 3,249 of record JAUSOT010000089.1, on the reverse strand, counting down.
CGTTCCAGCCTGGACTATGAAAAATTAGGTGATCTGATCGACTGGCAGCAAGCTGCTTCCTACCTCAAAGCGATCTCTGATGCTCATATTTTCAGCGATCCTGCTGCCTCAATCAAATTGGCGACTTCCGCTTCCGACGAAAGCGAGATCATTGAATTTGCCTTCCGGTTTGAAAAAGACACGCTCATTTTCTTCTATTCTCTGCATCATACAACCACCGAGATTTCCGTCAAAAAGATAATTAATAAAATTATCGATGAGGAAGTTACGCACGTTATGCTTTTGATGGACATGAAAAAAGAACTGTAATATATGCTGTAAGGAACAAGCCATGAAAAGCGATATCCGGAAAAGGAATAGATCATGAACAGCGACATAGGGAAAGTGTGCGAACTATGAAAAGCAATAGATTCACCTTGAAAGTGCTAAGCAGGAAGATGTTTCGCAGGAAGCCTTTTCAAGGTAATGAGTTCTGCATAATAGAGTGTTTTTGCCTCACCCCGGCCCTCTCCAAGGGAGAGGGAGAAATGCCTGATAAAGTTATAACTTTTTGTCCTTCTCCACGATAGGAGAAGGTGGTCCCGAACGCTTTCGGGACGAAGTCGGTTTACCCCGTGAAATTCAGCTTGCTGAAGATTTCATTGGGGATGAGGCGGATAATGTGAGTGCAAAATTAATAAATTTAATAACTATGCTAATTATGTGACTGAGAAGAAGTTAACTTTGTGCTGTCGGTTAGGAGGTAGTCAGGATGATTTTGCAGAATATAACTTGTATTATATTAGTAAGTTATGAATTATGAAAAAGGCTTTTCTAAGGTAAAATAAGGAGGAAGAATGAGTTTTTTTACGAAGAATGATATTATCGAAATGGCTGTGAAAATGGAGCAGAATGGCTATGCCTTCTACGACGAAGCTCTTCAGAGAAAAGATCTGGATGCTGAAACACAAGCGATATTAACCAAATTGCGCGATGAAGAAAAACAGCACGAAAAAACTTTCCTGGCTCTCCGCAGTAAGATCGATAATCTCGATCTGCGTGAAAGCCCCGGTTGGAAAGAAGCAAAATCCTACATCGAATCTATGGTTGAATCTCATGTGTTCAACGATGAAGGAAAGGCAATTCAACTGGCTCAGAAAGCTGAAAATGCAACGGAATTGCTGAAATATGCAGTTCAATTTGAAAAAGATACGATCTTGTTCTTTTATACTTTCTCACGATACGTTCAGGAAAAAAAAGCCGATGAAGCTGTGAATGCCATCATCAATGAAGAATCGAAACATATTAGGTTATTAAGAGAACTTATTAAAGAAATCCTGAACTAATAGATACGATCTTGTTTTTTTATACTTTCTCACGGTACGTTCAGGAAAAAAAACCGATGAAGCTGTGAATGTCATCATCAACGAAGAAGCTTTACACATCAAAAAACTAAGAGAGCTTTTCAAAGAGAAATAAATTCAAACTTCGGAAGTTTATCTGTGAGAGAAAGTTAACTGAAACTTCGGAAGTTTTGATGAAAGGAAAAGGATAATATTAATTTTATGAAAATCCAGATTCTTCGACAAAAAATGATGGATAAAGTGCTGCTGGCACTTACTCCGATCATCGCTTTTTCCATTTTCCTGTTTGGCTGGCGGGTGCTGGCTGTGGTGCTGATTTCCAACATTTTTGCTTATCTTACTGAATTCATGTTTGTGCGCAAAAAGAAAGCCGGAAAAGTCACAACTGCCTCTTTTGTGACCGGAACTTTATTAGCGCTCACTTTGCCGCCGACGATTCCTTTCTGGATGACTGCAGTAGGAGCGATTATCGCAATCAGTTTTGGCAAAATGGTTTTCGGCGGATTCGGTATGAACGTTTTCAATCCGGCAATTGTGGGAAGAACTTTCATCTACATATCTTTTCCCAACGCCATGACCGTGAACTGGCTGAATCCGTTCACAAATTTACCCGGAGGATTTACGCATTGGATGAATGTGGATGCGATCACTTCTGCCACACCGATCTCTATGTTCAATCATGCCGGCACGCTCGAACCGCTTTCCAAATTATTTCTGGGAACGATTTCCGGCAGCATGGGAGAGACTTCTGCTCTGCTGATAATTTTAGCTGGCATTTATTTGATCTTGACGAAAACCGCCAAATGGCAGCCGATCTTGTCTTTGCTGGTCTCGTTCACACTTTTCACACTGCTGTTTTACAAAGCGAATCCTTTACCCTTCATTTTAAGCGGTGGATTGATGTTCGGCGCAGTCTTCATGATCACCGATCCGGTATCGATGCCGAAAAATAAAACAGCGATCTGGATTTACGGAGCATTAGTAGGATTTCTCACGGTTTTCATCCGCAAATTTTCCCTTTTCACAGAAGGTTTCATGTTTGCCCTTTTACTGGGAAACACATTTCTGCCGATCATCGAATTCGCTTTGAACAGAACCAGGGTGCAGAAAAATGGCAAGTGAGAAAAAACTCTTTCGCGAAACCAGACTCTATCCTGTTGTTTTCATGCTAATCATCACCATCATTTTCATCGGGATATTGGCAACATTTTACCAGTTATCTCTGGATAAAGTTACACAATATCGGGAAACGCAATTAAAAAAAATGGTGCTGAGAACGTTTGGACTTCCAACCGAAAACATTGAAACCGAATTTAACAAATTCATTTCCCAGCAAGCAGTGGAAGGGCTTTCCTACTATGAAGCAAAATCCGATTCTGTTTTACTGGGTTATTGTTTTCCCATTTCCGGCAGCGGACTTTGGGGAACGATCAACGCTTTGCTGGCAGTTACACCGGATTTTGAGAAAATCATCAATATTGAGATTGTTGATCAAAATGAAACTCCCGGCTTGGGTGGCAGAATCACGGAAAAGTGGTTCAAAGATCAATTCAAAGGCAAAATCCTGATTGATAACAACATCATCAAAAGCTTTGTGCTGATCCCGGAAAACGAAAAAGGAAAAGCTGACGAGGTCAACCAGATCACCGGAGCGACGGCTTCCAGCAAAGCTGTGGTGGATATGATCTATAAAAATGTGAAGAAATATCTGCCACCCATGAGAGAATGATGAATATCGAACAAGGAATGTCGAATGATGAACGTAGAGGCGCAACATCTTGTGTCTTGCGAAACAGGAGTTTCGCTGGAAAGTTGCGTTCCCAAACGGAGTTTAGGAACGAGATGAAAAAGAAGAGTTACGAAACAGGAGTTTCGCAGGAAAGTTGCGTTCCCAAACGGAGTTTAG
>JAUSOT010000070.1 GCA_030656075.1 Candidatus Cloacimonadales bacterium | reverse complement strand
CCTGATCTCCATTTCCAAGATCGGACCCAAACTGGCTCTTGCTGTCCTGTCCGGTTTGCCTGTTAATGACCTGATACGGGCTGTACAGGCTGGTGATGTCGGTTTGATCGCAACCATTCCCGGCATAGGGAAAAAATCAGCCGAACGCCTGATAATCGAATTGAAAGATAAAGTTGGCAGCATTGTTACCCAGAATATTTTAACTTCCGGTGACTACCCGAAAGATATTTTTATGGAAGCTGAATCGGCTCTTGTCACACTGGGTTACAAGCAATTCGAAGTCCGGAAAGCTATCAATGGATTGATCAAAGACAATAATTTTTCAACTTCCGAAGAAGTGGTGAAAGCGACAATACGAGCGCTCTATAAAAAAAGAAATATCTAAAGGATGACCCTTATATTTTATGATTAATGTTCGGCTGGAAGCTTATAAAATTATCTTGAAGGTGCTTTCTAAACAGATTTTTTCCGATAAACTTTTGTCTGTGATGAGAAAGAAAATCCAGGATGCCGGGGAAGATTCTCAACTTCTTTATGTGCTGGTAAAAGGCATCATCAAGATGCGTAAAAACCTGGAATTTATTGCATCCTGTCATACTGAAAGTTCCAAATGGCAAAACACAAATATAAAATTTAAGATATTGATTTACATTGGTTTATATCAACTTATTCATTGCGATGGCATTCCTGAACATGCGGCTGTTAACGAAACGGTGAACCTGGCAAAAAAACTGTACGGTGAAAAAATCGGCAACTTTGTGAATGCTGTTCTGCGTTCTTATTTGCGCAATTCAAAAATAGAATATCCGGTAAATCCGCAGGATAGATTTGCTTTGCAATATTCCTTTCCCGAAGACTTGATTGCAGACTGGATTGAGCGGTGGGGAGCGGAAAAAACGGAAAGTTTATGCCAATATTTTAATGCTGTTCCCAGACTGCATATTCGAGTAAATTCGATGGCTACGAACCGCAATAAATTGATCGAATATTTTGCCCGGAGAAACATTATCGTGGAAGGAAGTCCGGCTTCGCAAAACATGCTGCTCAGCGACCAGGCAAGAGAGATTTTATCGGATGTAGCTTTCACGGAAGGTTACTATTCGATCCAGGATACATCGGCAGCACTGGTGGTAGAACTGATGAAGCCGCAGATGCAGGAATCTGTCCTGGATCTTTTTGCAGCTCCAGGTGGGAAAGCTACTTATACCGCTGAATTAATGGCAAATACTGGTGAAGTTATCGCCATCGATAAATCTCCCAACAAAATAAAAAAAATCAAACAGGCATCCGAGCGTTTGAAACTCGTCAATCTCCGGGAACAAGCGATAGATGCTTTCAATTTCGGACCGGTTGCGCCGGCTTACGATAAAGTTTTATTAGATGTACCCTGTTCCGGTTGGGGAGTGTTCCAGAAGAAGGCAGAATTACGCTGGCAGGAAAATCAGGAAATTCCTAAATTATTGAAATTACAGGAATCTGCGCTTAAACTGGGCGCCTCTTTCACCAACGTTGGAGGATTTCTCATTTACAGCACCTGCACCATGAATGAACCAGAAAATGAAGGCCAGGTGGAGAAATTTCTTGCAAAAAACAGGAACTTCAAACTTATTCCAGCCAACAGTGTGATAGGAAATAATTTTACGGCGAATGGTTATCTAAAAACCTTACCTTTCGAACATAATATGGATGGCGCTTTTGCTGCAAAAATGCAGAGAATGAAGTAAGGAGATTTTAAATGCGGAAAGTTAAATCTTTTTCGAAGGCTTTCGTTTGTTTAATATTCATATTTATCATCGGTTTTTTCCTGGTGAATTTAATCATGAAGATCATAGTGGGACATGGCAACGAAGTACTGGTACCGAATCTGGTAAATACCGATTACAACGTGGCGATCAAGATATGTGAAGATCATAAACTATATCTGCAGCAAATCGAAGTAGTGAATAACGACGAATTTGAAAAAGGACGTGTCATTTCCCAGAATCCTCATCCAAATATAAAAACTAAGAAATTCAGAACGGTTGAAGTGGTTATCAGCAACGGGCCGGAAATGGTCAGAATCCCGTTTCTGTATAATTTGAACGTGATCGAAGCCAAATTGAAATTGGAAAATGCCGGTTTGAATCTCGGTAAAAAGATCTATCGTTATTCTGATGATGTGGAAGAGGGTATGGTTGTCTATTCTCAGCCTGTGGCGGATGAATTAATCGCTAAACGAAGCGCTGTGGACGTGATCGTCAGCCTGGGAAAATATTCTTCAAATACATCATCCAACAGCAAATGGAAAAATCTATTAAATGACGATGAGTAATTTAGTGTTTTATTCATCCAAAATTTGATTATCTGCACAGGAAATTATTAAATAATCTTCCCAAAATTCTCATATTTTGATCTAACGAAAATATAGATAATCGATCTGGTTTATATTTACTGAATCGATGCAAAAAAAACATTCTTCAAATCTTGAATATAGTGGCTCAGAAAACAACTTAAAACAGCTTCACCATTGTATGTTCAGCAGTTTCATAAATTCCTGAAATTGAGAAAATTTAATATTTTTTTGCGTCTATAAATTGAGCGGCTAATTAGCATGTAGTTTAACTATTTGCAAAACAACAACTTATAACTCTATATTTAGATTCTCTAATTTTCCAAAATTGAAGCTAACTTTTTATAAATAAAATAGTTGACACATATTCAGCCTTGATTGTTATAGACCAGTATTATTTATATAATATATAAATTAATAAATATTATAAAAAGAGGTGAAAAACTATGGCTGAACAGGATTACACAGCAAAGGATATCAAGGTTCTGAAAGGTCTGGAAGCAGTTAGAAAACGCCCGGCAATGTATATCGGCGGCACCAGCGAACGCGGTCTGCATCATCTGGTCTATGAGGTGGTGGACAACAGCATCGATGAAGCTTTGGGCGGATACTGTGATAGGATCGAAGTGATCATCAGAACCGACGGCTATGTTTCCGTGGAGGATAACGGAAGAGGTATTCCGATTGAAATGCATAAATCGGAAGGAGTTTCTGCTTTGCAGGTGGTGATGACAGTGCTTCATGCCGGTGGCAAGTTCGATAATAAATCTTATAAAGTTTCCGGAGGATTGCATGGAGTGGGCGTGTCTGTGGTGAATGCCCTTTCCGAACATCTGGAAGTGGAAGTATATAAAAACGGCAAAATCTATTTTCAGGATTATAGCAAAGGAATTCCCAAATGTGAAATGAAAATTCTGGGAAAAACTACCAAGCAAGGCACAAAAACCGTGTTCAAACCGGACACCACAATATTCGAAACAGTTGAGTTCAGTTTCGAATACTTGTCTGTCCGCCTGCGTGAAATGGCTTTTCTGAACAAAGGCATCAGAATCATTTTGCGTGATGAAAAGACAAACAAGGAACATGATTTCCAATATGCGGGCGGGATCAATTCATTTGTGAAATACTTGAACGAAAACAAAAAAGCTCTTTTCTTAGAGCCTATCTACATCTCCGGAGAAAGAGAAGGAACCGAATTCGAAGTTGCAATTCAATACAATGAAGGTTTTCAGGAAGTGATCTACAGCTTTGCAAATAATATCAACACAATCGAAGGCGGTACTCATCTCAGTGGATTTAAATCCGCCTTAACGCGGGCAGTGAATACTTACATCAAGAATGCCAATATCCTGAAAAATGAAAAAATTACTCCCGGCGGCAGCGATATTCGTGAAGGGATCACTTCTGTTATCAGCGTGAAACTGGGGAATCCTCAATTTGAAGGGCAGACAAAAACGAAGTTGCAGAACAGCGATATGGAAGGAATCGTGAATTCGATAGTTTATGAAAAACTGATGGAATACTTTGAGGAACATCCGATAGAAGCCAAAAATATTTCCATGAAAGCCATTCTCGGCGCACGTTCCAGAGAAGCTGCCCGTAAAGCACGCGAATTAACCCGCCGGAAATCGGTTTTGGAAAGTGGTAGCCTGCCGGGTAAACTGGCGGATTGTTCCATCCAGGATCCTTCCCAAACTGAGATTTTCCTGGTGGAGGGAGATTCAGCAGGCGGTTCTGCCAAAATGGGGCGTGATAGAACTTTCCAGGCTATCCTGCCGTTATGGGGAAAAATGCTGAATACCGAGAAAGCCAGAATCGATAAAGTTTTGAATAATGATAAAATCCAACCGGTAATTCTCGCCTTGGGCGCCGGTATCGGCGATGAATTTGATATCACACGCCTCAGATACAACAAGATCGTGATCATGGCGGATGCTGACGTTGATGGGCTGCACATCGCTACTTTGCTGCTTACTTTCTTCTTCCGTTATATGCGCCCTTTGGTGGAATATGGACATGTTTATGTAGCCAAACCTCCACTTTTCCTGTTACGAAAAGGTAAAAGCAAAAGATATGTATATTCTATGGAACAGCGTAATGAAATTCTGAAAGAATGGGGTTCAAAAGGTGTTCTGGTACAACGTTACAAAGGTTTGGGTGAGATGAATGCCGATCAATTGTGGGAAACTACTCTCGATCCGGAAAAACGAATTCTAATCTCAGTTAAAATCAGCGATGCTATCGAAGCAGACAGGATGTTCACCATTTTGATGGGGGACGAAGTAGAGCCACGCAGAGAGTTTATCGAAGCAAACGCAAAATATGCGGAAATCGATGTTTAGGCGGAGGACAATATAATGATACATGATAGATCTAGAATAGAACTAGTTGAAATAGAAGATTTACTGAAAAAATCATATTTAGAATATTCAATGAGCGTAATAGTTGCCAGAGCACTACCGGATATTCGGGATGGTTTGAAACCTTCACAGCGCAGGATACTGTTTGCGATGAACGAATTGAACCTCACACCCGGGCGTGGATTCAGAAAATGCGCCAAGATTGCCGGCGATACATCAGGTAACTATCACCCGCACGGTGAACAGGTGATTTACCCCACCCTGGTCAGGATGGCGCAACCCTGGAGTTTACGTTACATGCTGATCGACGGACAGGGAAACTTCGGTTCGCAGGACGGAGACCCACCGGCTGCTATGCGATATACAGAAGCCAGACTGCAGAAAACGGCGGTCGATCTGATGGATGATCTGGATAAGGAAACCGTTGATTATCGAACCAACTATGATGATACGCGCACTGAACCAACAGTTTTTCCATCCAAATTTCCCAATCTTCTGGTGAATGGTTCATCCGGTATTGCCGTGGGAATGGCTACAAATTTGGCGCCACACAATGTGGGAGAAATCTGTAACGGCATCATTGCCTATATCGATAATCCTGATATCACACCTCTGGAATTTAACAAATACATCAAAGGACCAGATTTTCCAACTGGCGGATATATTATTGGTACACAAGGAATTAAGGACTATTTTCAAACCGGGAATGGCCGCGTTATTATGCGTGGCAGAGCATCGATTGAGACCAAGAATAATGGTGCGGAAATTATCGTGATCACGGAAATTCCCTACATGCTGAATAAAACTCTGCTCATCGATAAGATCGTGAGCCTGGTGAAAGAAAAGAAAATCGAAGGTATCAGCGACATCCGTGATGAATCCGGACGGCAGGGAATGCGTTTAATTATCTCAATCAAACGTAATGCTGAAGCCAGTGCTGTGCTAAATAAATTATATAAATATTCACAACTGCAAGGCAGCTTCAGTGTGAATAATCGGGCTTTGGTGAACGGAGTTCCGCAAGTTGTGAATATAAAAGATATGATCGTGAATTTTGTTGAATTCCGTCATGAAGTAGTTGTCCGCCGCACCCAATTCGAGCTGAAAAACGCTGAAGCCAGATTACACATTTTGGAAGGCTATCGTATCGCCCTGGATAATATTGATGCTATCATAGCAACGATCAGGGCTTCCAAGACCACCCAGGAAGCCAGCGAAAAACTGCAGGAACAATTCAGCCTTTCCGAAATCCAAGCAAAAGCAATTCTGGAAATGAGACTGCAGAAATTGACCGGGTTGGAAAGAGAAAAGATTGAAGAAGAATACAACGAACTTGTAAAACTGGTAATAAAATTGAAAGGTATTTTGGAAGACCGCCAGAAAAGAATGAATATCATCAAGAAAGAAACACTGGAAATCAAAGAAAAATACAGCGATCTACGCAGAACGGTTATCCTGGAAGGGAATGCCGACATCGACACGGAAGACATGATAGCTGATGAAGATATGGTCGTAACGATCTCGCACGGGGGCTACATCAAAAGGCTTCCCATCGATACATACAGGAAACAGGGCCGCGGGGGAAAAGGACTTTCCGGATCGAACCTGAAGGAAGATGACTTCACAGAAAGTATTTTTGTGGTTTCCACGCATGCCTATATCCTCTTCTTCACCAATTTTGGAAAATGCTACTGGTTGAAAGTACATCGCATTCCCAACGTGGGAAGGTTGGCTCGCGGCAAGGCAATCGTAAATCTGCTGCAACTGGAAAAAGATGAACGAATCGAAGCTTTCGTGACGGTTCGAGATTTTGAACAGCCGCATTATGTGACGATGGTTACCAAAAAGGGAACGGTTAAGAAATCGGAATTAAATGCTTTCAGCCATCCTCGCATTAATGGTATCATTGCTATCAAATTGCTGGAAGGCGATCAATTGATCGATGCTCAGATCACAGAAGGTGATAATGACATAATATTAGCTACAAGTCGTGGATTTGCCAATCGCTTCCATGAATCGGATGCCCGATCTATGGGTAGAAACTCTCAAGGCGTTCGCGGCATTAGTTTACGCGGTGAGGACGAAGTCGTTGCCATGGTTGTAGTTAAGCGGGAAGGAACTTTACTCGCTATCAGCGAAAACGGTTACGGTAAACGATCGGAAATCAGTAGTTACAATGTCACGAAACGTGGTTCCAAAGGTGTAATTACACTCAAAACAACCGGGCGCAACGGCACTTTAATCTCACTTCTGGACGTGGTGGATAATGATGACCTTATGATCGTTACCAAAGATGGTATGATCATCCGACAAGCGGTTGATAAAATTTCTATCATCGGACGGAATACTCAAGGAGTTAAACTCATTGAGCTGAATAAAGGTGATAAAGTTTATGATGTAGCCAGAATAATTGCTGCCGAAGAAAGCGATGAAGATATTGATGAACCTGAAAACGAAACAGAAGTAATTTCCGACGAAAATGGAGAAACTGAAAACTTCCTATCCGATGAAAATGGGGAAGACTCGATTCCAGGTGCTGATGAGATGGATGATGAAGATGAAATCACTGTTTCAGGATCGGAGGATTCTGATGAAAACGATGAAGAATATTTAACTCCTTCCAAAACTGATGAAGATGAAATAAACACCGATCAGAATGATAAGGAAGAAGAAGTTGAACCGGACGAAGAAGATCCGGAAGACGTCGAAGAAGATTCTGAATCTGAAGAAGAAGAAAATAATGATCCAACCCCGAAAAGAGGACGTAAACCAAAGAGTGAAGAACTGGTCCTGGATTTTGGACTTGACGGATAAAACGTAAAAAGTAGTTTCCGTTCAAAAAGTAGAGGTGATTTAAAATGATCACCTCTACTCATATTCAAATGAATTCTGCATAATAGAGTGTTTTATGGTAAAAGCCAATAATTGCTGTCTTTGCGAGTTAGCTTCTTGCTGGTGTAAACGAAGCAATCTCTTTAATTATTAATTAATTAACAAAATAGATTGCTTCAGCAGAATTCCTCTGATCCGGCAATTGCCGGACGCAAAGACTGAGTGTTTTTATGTAGAACTCATTATATCTTCAAAGCAAAGGAAGTTGATTATGCGAAAATTAATTTTAACGCTGCTTTCCGCCGGGGTTTTGTGCTGTGTATTTTCTTCCTGCACAATAAAATACTTGCCCGTGGCTTCTTCGGATATTTCCATCACAGACGACTTTGCTGTGATCAAGGCGAAGGACATCACTTTTGCCATCGAAAACCAATACTGGATCAAAGAACCGCAAAACCTGACCGATTATTTCACAACTTTCTATGTTTCGATCAAAAACAACACGGATCACTATATCGATGTAGATATCGATGATATTATCATGCTGGATGAACAGGATAATCAATACAATATTGTTGGTATCGATTATATCGAAACAATGCTGCTGCCTAAACAGATCGAATATCTGGTCATCAATACGATTGAAGAAAGTGATGATCAGAAGCTGGATGCACAGCAATTTCTGGAAAATCAGAAAGATGCCCTGGAAAAGTGGCGGGAAGCCAAAACGAATCTTATCACGTATTCTCTTTCTTTCGGTACGATCTATCCCGGAGCGAAGCGATCCGGTTTCATTTTTTTCCCCAGACTGCTTTCCAAAAATAATAAGTGTAAAATTCTTTTTCGCGACAAAACCATCGAATTCATTCGCAGTGATGTGAAGAAAAAGGAAGAAAAATAGGGTGGAGACGGGAATAAACCTGTTGGTTCGACTCCGCTCACCATGACAGGTTTGGGTCACAAAATTAATGTCATTGGGAAATATTGTCATCCTGATGGTTCGACTCCGCTCACCATGACAGGATTTGATTACAACAAGAATGTCATCCTGATGGTTCGACTCCGCTCACCATGACAGGATTTGATTACAACAAGAATGTCATCCTGATGGTTCGACTTCGCTCACCATGACAGGATTTGTGTCACAAAATTAATGTCATCCTGAGCGTAGTCGAAGGATAATAAGAGAATAAAAATGTCAAAAACCTATTGGGTGTACATATTGAAATGTTCTGATGGAAGCTATTATACAGGTTCAACCTCAGAGATTGAAACAAGATTAAGTGAGCATCAAAATGGGTCGATAAATGGTTATACTTCAAAATGCCTGCCAGTTAAATTAGTGTTTTCTGATTATTTTGAAAACGCCTATGATGCAGTTTCGGCAGAGAGACAAATTAAAGGTTGGACAAGAGCGAAGAAAGAAGCATTGATTAATGGGAATTTTGATTTATTGCATGAATTAGCACAATGCAAGAATGAGACTAATTTCAAGCGTTATGAAAAAAATGAAAATCAAACCTGATGGTTCGACTTCGCTCACCATGACAGGATTTGGGTCACAAAATTAATGTCATTGGGAGATATTGTCATCCCGAGCGAAGTCGAAGGATAAAAAATGAAAAATATGCCAAAACAAAAAATAGAAAAACCGACTAAAAAATCTTTTGTTGCAGCAGTAGGTGTAATCACTGGTGGTACTGCATTTGCACTGACCATCTTCATGGCTGTGACGGCGAATTCTCTGGCTTTGTGGGCCGACAGCTCAGCGACACTTCTGGATTTTCTTGCTGTTTTCATTGCCTGGCGGGGTTTCAAAAAAGTCGAATCTAAAAATACCGAATTATTCAATTACGGTTACGGGAAATTTGAAAGTTTCTCCAGCCTGGGAATGGCTGTTTTGATGGTTGTCTCATTTCTCTGTATTATGACAGTAGCCGTCATCCGTTTTGGCGATCCTGTGGCGGTAGGTGGGGTGGGAGTTATTGTAGGTATCGCTGCTCATCTCATTTTTGGAACAATCAATTGCAGCCTGTTTTTAAAAAGCATTCAGTTGGAAAAAAATGATAAATCATCTTTAAGTTCCGCTCAGCGCCAAATATATATGATCAAATTCAGTGCCAACGTTATCATGTTTGCTTCTTTAATTCTCTCCCAATTTTTACATCAATACAGATGGGCAATGTATGCCGACCCGATCGCAGCTACCGTAATTGCTTTAATGATCCTGGCGAGTGCTACCAAAATATTTCGTCATTCTACCCGTGATCTGCTGGATTACGCTTTGGAAGAACAATATCAACTGCTCATCCTGCGTTCCCTGGCAAATCACTTCGACCATTATGAAAATATACAAGATATCCGCACCCGAGTTTCAGGTGGCAAAATTTATGTGGAAATTTTCCTGGAATTCGATGGCTCTCTTCTGCATTCAGATGTCATGGAAACTGTTAAATCTCTCCAAACTGAGATCACCGAACTTCTGAAATGTGATGAAGTGCTGATCATTCCAGTGGCGGGGAAATAATTTTTGATATTGAAAAATGAATTAGATCCCCGATCGGAGTCGGGGATGACATGATTACTAAACAAGCATTTTATTAATGTCATTCCCGCGAAAGCGGGAATCCTAAAATATATAGATTTGGTTCGACTCCGCTCACCATGACAGGTTTGGGAAACAAAATTAACGTCATTGGGAGATATTGTCATCCTGAGCGTAGTCGAAGGATAAAGTGACGGATTGGTTTTGTTAATCTGTTGGTTGCCCTCGCTCACCATGACAGGATTTGATTACAACAAGATTGTCATCCTGAGCGTAGTCGAAGGATACAATTCAAAAATCCATCTCCACCGAAACCATTGACAAAATAATCTTCTATTTAAATCTCGCTTTCCTAATAAATTAGATAAGGATTTAGTATGTTTGATCTGATTGGAAATCATAAAAGAACGCATTATGCCGGCAGACTGAATAAGCAGAATGCCGGGCAAAAAGTTACTTTGATGGGTTGGGTGCATCGCCGGCGTGACCTGGGTGGGCTCATCTTCATCGATTTGCGGGACGTGACCGGAATGGTTCAAATCACCTTCCGTCCTAAGGAAAAAGTTGCCCACGAAAAAGCCGGTAACTTACGCAATGAATATGTATTAGCTGTTATTGGTGAAGTAGTATTGAGAGATGAATCCAACATCAATAAAAACATGCCAACGGGTGAAATTGAAATTTCAGCTACCGACCTTCTTCTATTGAACGGTTCTGAGCCGCTTCCGGTTCAGATCAATGAGAATATACTGGCGGAAGAAGATTTACGCCTCAAATATCGCTATTTGGACTTGAGAAGGGAAAAACTGAAGCGGATACTTCTGCTGCGTCACGAGATCGTTTTTGCTATCCGGGAATTCCTGGTGCGGCATGATTTTTATGAAATCGAAACTCCCATCCTGATGAAAAGCACTCCCGAAGGCGCTCGCGACTACCTCGTTCCCAGTCGGATTCATCACGGCAAATTCTTTGCCCTGCCGCAATCTCCGCAGCTTTATAAACAGCTCTTAATGATCGCCGGTTACGACCGTTATTTCCAAATTGCAAGGTGTTTTAGGGATGAAGATCTACGTGCCGACAGGCAGCCGGAATTCACTCAACTCGACCTGGAAATGAGCTTTGTAAATCAGGAAGACATCTTCAAAATCATGGAAGAGTTGTTCCAATATATTTTCAAAAAAACTATCGAAGTTGATCTGCAAACGCCGTTCCAAAGACTTTCCTACACTGAATCCATGAACCGTTTCGGCATCGATAAACCCGATCTGCGTTTCGGAATGGAATTGATCGATATTTCTGAAATTGTGAAAAATTCAGAATTCAAAGTTTTCTCAAATGCACTCGAATCCGGTGGAAGCGTGCGCTGTGTAGTAGCTCCGGGTTGCGCCGGATATTCACGTAAACAGATTGATAGTCTCACCGATATCGCCAAACATCTGGGTGGGAAAGGACTCGCTTACTGCAAAGTGGAGGAAGGAACTTTAACAGCAGGAATTTCCAAATTTCTCACCGCTGCGGAAATCAAAGGTATTCTGAAAATCACCGAAGCCAAAGATGGTGACTTGATCCTCTTTGCTGCCGATTCCAATAAACTGGTTTTCAAAGTTCTGGCAGAGATCAGAAATCATTTCGGTCGGGAATTGAAACTTTATGACGAGAAGGAATTCAGCTTTGTCTGGATTACAGATTTTCCGTTATTTGAATATGATGAAGAAAACCGGAAATGGGAAACAGCCCATCACATGTTCACACTTCCCAAAACTGAACATCTGGCATATTTTGAAAATGAAACTGACTGGGGAAAGATCGAAGGACAGCTCTACGACCTGGTTTGCAACGGAATGGAACTTTCTTCCGGCAGCATTCGTTGTCACCGACTGGATATTCAGAGAAAGATTTTTAAAGTTGTAGGTTTCTCCGACGAAGAAGCTGAAGAAAAATTCGGCTTTTTCCTGAATGCTCTGCGTTATGGAACACCACCTCATGGTGGTATTGCTCCCGGCATCGACCGCATCGTAATGATAATGAGTGGTGCAGATTCTATCCGCGACGTGATCGCTTTCCCAAAAACTTTGCAGGCTGCCGATCTGATGAGCCAGTCACCTTCGGAAGTATCACAGAAACAGTTAGATGAATTGGCTTTAAAGATTGTGAAAACACAGAGCCACAGAGACACTGAGAGCACAGAGTAAATTAAAAGTTCTTCTCATTCCCAATCCCCTGATTGGGAACGCTGATTAAAGCGAAACCCCTGTTTCGCTAAAGGTTATGATTGAAAACTATAATATCAAAGTCGGGTAAATCGGGGACGATTGACAAAAATATTCTGATTCAATCGGGACGATTGAACCAACGGAAAATTCAAACCTTCCAGATTTCAAAAACCAGGAAGGTTTAATTAATGAAAACAGTGGCTACTATAGGTGTAAAGCTGGAAAATATTCCAAGAGATTCTTCCAATGTAAAGCTAAAAGTAACGTCAGAAAGACAACTAATTTCCTTCGTGGTTCTTAGTGTTCTTTGCGGCTAATCTATGAAATCCATCACTGCCATCACCTTCGGCTGTAAAGTCAATCAATACGAAACATCCTGTATTTTGGATGCATTCGTTCAGCATGGTTACGAAGTTGTTGATTTCAATGAAACTGCGGACGTTTACATCATCAATTCCTGCACCGTGACCAACCGCACCGATTACAAAAGCCGCAATGCCGTACGGAAAGCTCTTTCGCAAAAAGAAAAAAATCCGAATATTAAAGTTGTGGTTACAGGATGTTATTCGCAGAGAAACAGGAAAGAAATCCTGAAATTGGGACCGGTTGACCTGATCGTTGATAATAACGAAAAAAGTAAAATTTATGAATTTATAGATAATTCTAACCTGGCAGGTTTAACAAATCACGCCGAATTCGATGAACTTTTCACCACTCAAATGATCGATCATTCCCGCGCTTTCATCAAAGTTCAGGATGGCTGCGATTATTATTGTGCCTATTGCGCTGTACCTTTTGCCCGTGGCACTTCCAGAAGTCGTGAACCGGAAAATGTTCTGAAGCAGATCAAGGTTTTGGTTGAACATGGTTATCACGAATTCGTTCTGGGAGGAATTAATCTGGGACTGTTCGGCAGAGAAAAAGCCTGTAATTATTTTTTATCAAATCTGCTGAAAGATATCGAAAAAATTGAAGGAGTCGAATTGATCCGAATCAGTTCTCTCGAACCTCAACTTTTCACGGATGACCTGCTGGATTATTTCCGAAGCAACCCAAAAATCTGTCCGCATTTTCACATTCCGCTGCAAGTTGGCTGTGATGAATTGCTGGCTGCAATGGGCAGAAAATATGCAACTACAGAATTTGCTCAAACAATTCAAAAACTGAAGAATATCTTCCCGGATGCAGCATTCGGTATTGATGTGATAGCTGGATTGCCCGGAGAAACCGACGAACTTTTTCAGAAAACTTTTTCATTTCTGCAAGCACTCGATTTCACTTATCTGCATGTTTTTTCTTATTCGCTTCGTCCTGGAACGCGTGCGGCAAATATGCTGCAACAGGTACACGGCAGCATTATCAAATCGCGCAGCAATGCTCTAACAGAGCTTTCCCAGCGAAAAGCAGCAAATTATATTGAAAAAATATTGGTAGAAAAGACACCGTTGCGTGGAATCATCGAGAAGAAAAAATCGGAATATTGGACTGCTCTTTCCGATCATTTTATCAGGATTTACCTGCAGAGTGATGAAACACTGGAAAAAAAATATTTACACTTTCTGCCGCTTCGCAAAAGATTCGACGGAGTTGAAGTGATGCGAGTAAGCGAATAAGTGCGGACAGGAAGAAGCAAATAAAGGGTTGTGCATTTAGTCCCAAAAGTAATTTTCATTTTGATCGATGACGATCAAGCAAAACAGCAGATTCGATCGGGACGATCGAACCAACCATTTTAGCAACGGCATCTTATGTTCCCCTCGCTTGATTAGAAGAGAGGGGATAGCAGGGGTGAGTTTATTAATTAAAGGTAAGAATGTGATAGAAATTAAAGATTTGACGATCAGCTTTGATGATAAAACGGTTTTAGAAAACATCAATCTGAACATCCGCAAGGGTGAGATCACGACGATTGTCGGACAAAGCGGTTGCGGTAAAAGCGTCTTGATGAAAACTATCGAAGCCCTCATCACACCTCAAAGCGGAGATGTTTTTATTGATGGGGTCGAGCTCTTTTCCCTTTCCCGCAAAGAACTAAACATGACCCGACGCAAAGTTGCCATGCTCTTTCAGGGAGCTGCTCTCCTTGATTCTTTGAATGTTTTTCAGAATGTTGCTCTGCCGCTGAAAGAACACACTCAGCTTTCCGAAGCGGAGATCAATCGTCTGGTTGATGAAAAATTGGACTTGGTGGGGCTTTCCGGATTGCATCGAGCCATGCCTTCCGAACTGAGCGGCGGCATGAAAAAGCGCGTTGCCCTGGCCCGGGCGATCATTCTACAGCCGGAGTACATCATATATGACGAGCCGACAACGGGATTGGATTCCATCATCGCCCATGAAATAATCCGGCTCATCCTGAAAATGCATGAAAATTATCAAGTCACTTCCATCATTATCACGCACGATCTTGCCTGCATCAGCAAGCTGCAGGGAAACATCGTCATGATCCATAATAAAAAAATTGTTTTTGACGGAAAATACCAGGAATTTATTAATTCCAACCTGAAAATAATTAAAAATTTTATAGCAGTGTAGCAAAAGGAAAA
The DNA here is from genome assembly GCA_030656075.1 of Candidatus Cloacimonadales bacterium. GTDB lineage: Bacteria > Cloacimonadota > Cloacimonadia > Cloacimonadales > TCS61 > B137-G9. The sequence goes on along the minus strand of JAUSOT010000070.1, from coordinate 7,095 downwards.
TTATGAAATTTCATGAACATAAAAAGCAGGTGGAATTCCAGGTCGGGTTATTCACGATCATTGCAGTCATCATCCTGGTTTTGGCTTATGCCTGGTTCACCGAAGTATTGGTAAATCAAAGATATACTTCGCTAAAAGTAAGATTTTACAATGCCGGAAATATTGAGAACGGGAGTGACGTGTGCCTGAATGGTGTAAAAAAAGGAAGGGTGAAATCCATCCAGGTTCAACAGGACGGAGTGCTCGTTGAATTACGCATTGTTTTGGATTTTCCTTTGCTGGAAGGAACAGCATTCAAAATAATCGAATCTAATCTGATGGGTGATGCCAGGGTAGAGATAACTCCCGGTTCCGGTCCGGAAGAATTAAATTTGGCAGCAATCTATTCAGGTGAACGCAAGCTGGGATTAGCTGGATTGATAGCTGAAATGGGGGGAATCGTTCACGATCTGGAATTGATTCTGGATAAAGTTTCCGGTCAGGAAAACTTCATCGAAAATTTGCAGACGATCGTCGATACCACCAAAGTTGTGATGAATAAAGTCAGTTCTTCATTCGACCGAAATGCCAGGAATATTGAAAAACTCATCGCCAATTCAACGGAATTGACCAGGAAGATCAGCCGCATTGTTGATGAAAATGAAGCAGGAATTTCCCACACCTTTGAAAAATCTGATCAAGTATTCGATGAGCTGAGCAGTACCCTGAAGGATATGAAAAAGGTCATCGATAATTTCCAGTTGATTTCCGATAAAATGCTGGAAGATAACAGCAGCTTTTCCCGCTTGATTTCCGAGCAGGAATTGTATGATAATTTATTGAAAGCAACCGCTGACATGGATTCGCTTTTGCTGGATATTAAAAAAAATCCGAAGAAGTATTTCGAGATCAAGGTCTTTTAAAATAGATTATTATTTATTATATATTGTGATTTTTACCTCACCTCTGTCCTCTCCTGAGAGGAGAGGAAGCAAATAGTCGTCCTTCTCCTCGATAGGAGAAGGTGGTCCCGAACGCTTTCGGGACGAAGTCGGTTTACCCCGTGAAATTCAGCTTGCTGAATATTTCATTGGGGATGAGGTAGAAATGAGATTCTTCGTGAGAAATCTTATAAATAAAATTAAGATTGCTTCAATCGATGCCGGCAAGAGAGAACTCGCAAAGACGATGTAAAATGTGTGTTAAAATATTGAGGATTAAATGAAAAAAATCATACTGATCGCAGTTATAACATTGGTAGCATTAAATATATTCGCTTATAATTTTGGGAAAAACAAGATCCAGTCGGCAGGCATTGCCTGGTCTGTGATCGAAACAATGCATTTTGATATTTACTATCAGAAAGGTGAAGACGATTTCGGCAGAGCTGCAGCATTGATGGCAGAAGAAGCTTATTATCATATAAAACAGGATCTGGGTTCTCCCATCAGGCATCGCATTCCCATAATTTTTTATAAATCCCGCCAGGATTTTGAAACCACGAATGTAATTTATCCCCTACTCGGTGAAGGTGTGGGTGGTTTCACTGAATCATCCAAAAATAGAATTGCTGTTCCCTTTTCCGGCAGTTATAAACAACTGGAAGAAGTGCTTCTTCACGAACTTACTCATGCCTACATCAATGATCTGAACCGCAGCCGCAATAAATTCATGAATCTGGCCGGACTGCCTTTCTGGTTCCAGGAAGGTTTTCCCGAATTTGAATCGGTGCATGGGGAAGATGTGTATAACAACATGTTCATCATCGATCTGCTGGTGAATGACGGCATTCCCTATCTGGATGAAGTTGGCGGTTTTTTCTCCTATCGACTGGGTGAGTCGTTTCTCACTTTCATCGAAAAAGAATATGGCCGGGAAAAGGTTGTAAAATTATTCTATGCTTTGCGTTACAACAGCACATCCGATCTGGCTTTCAAAAATGTTTTTGATCTGGATTTTAAAGAAATTCAAAAGAGATGGAAGAATTATCTGCGGCGCACATATTTCGTTCATTACGATTCATATAATATTCCCTATGAAGTATTTGAACGCAAAACAGATCACGAAAAAGATGGTTCCTACATGAATTATGCCCCGCGTTTTTCCCCGGATGGAAGTCATTATATCTACTATTCAAACCGCAATATTCGCAATGAGATATGGCTGGGTGAAACGCTCGGTTTGAAGAAGAACTACCGGGTTTTGAAAGGGGAAAGCAGCGGAAAATTCGAAGAATTTCATTTTCAGAAAAATAATCTAAGCTGGTTTCAGGACGGCAAACGATTTGCCTTCGTTTCCAAAACTTCCGGGGGCGATAAAATCTATGTGATGAATTATATGACCGGTTCTCTGATTTATACCATCAGCCTGCCGGAATTTCAATCGATCTATGAAATCGATGTTTCACACGACTGTAATAAAATTGTCTTTTGCGGACAAAAAAGCGAACAGACGGACATCTTCGTTTATGATATTCAAACAGAAGAAGTTACGCAAATAACCAACGACCATTTTAACGACCAGCAGCCTTGTTGGTCTCCCGACGACAGCAAGATTGCTTTTACTTCGGAACGCACTTTTGCCGATGCTAAAAAACACCTCTTTGATGATCTGAGCAGCGATATTTATTATTATGATCTGAATAAAAATACTTTTTATCAAGCAACGAACGATTCCACAAATAATTATTCACCTTTCTGGGACGGCAGCGGCAGCAAAATTCTCTTTATTTCGGAAGGTGAGATTGCAACTAATTTCAACATTATCGATCTGAACAATGGAGAACGAGCCAGTGTGACAAATGTGTTGGGCGGTGTTTTCACGGGTGATTTGAACGCCGATGATTCGGAATTGATCTTTTCCTGTTATTACGATGGCGGTTGGGATATTTATCTGAAATCCAATCCGCTGGACAGCCTGCAATATGAAGCATATCAAATGCCGCTTCAGGTGGAATTCACTGACTATTTATTCGCCAAAGCTGAGATCGAGGATTACAAATATTTCGGGAAAGTTGAAAGGAAATTCATGAAGGAAATCCCGGAATATCCCAAGCGGATCACAAAAATCGATATTTCTGATTTCGCCAAGATCGACAGTACACGGAAAGAGTACAATGAAAAGATCGATGCCAAACCAACAGAAATCAACGAACCGATTGTACATGATTATAAAACCAAATTTACGCTCGATTATATGTGGGGTGGGATGGCGTATTCTCCCAGTGTGGGAACGTATGCTCAGATAGAATTCGGTCTTTCCGATCTGATGGGAAATCATTCTCTCGGTTTCAACTTAGGAATTACCGGCGCTCTCGATAAATCCGATTTCATTATTAATTACATGTATCTGGCACACCGCATCGATTACGGCATCGGTGCTTTCCTGCTGAATGATGAAATCATTTACTGGACTGACTACGATGGAGGCGATAACTTTTTTAGAGAGAGAATCAAAGAATATGGACTTTATTCGATAATTCGTTATCCGTTCAATAAATTCTGGCGTCTGGATTGGGAAAATATTTTTTACAGTACAACCATCAAACGTGATTGGTGGGATGGAAATGACTGGATTGAAGAATATTTAGAACCGACATTTGCAAATTACTATAATCTGGATATTACAGATGTTGAAAACGTTTATTCTCCGCAGTTCACTTTAGTTCATGATAACTCGATCTATGGAGGAGTGGGCCCGATTGCCGGGTGGCGTGGAGCAATCTTGGCTAATAGAAACTTTTCCAGTAAAGATAGTTATTCGGTGCTTTTCGCCGATCTCAGAAGTTATAATTTCTTTGCCAAACGCTATTCCATTGCCTTGCGGGCTGCCGGTGGAACGATCATCGGAGATACAAACGAAAGATTTCAAATGGATTATTTCAATGGTGTGCGCGGCTTCAATTATGACGATGATGAAGACTTGTTGGGAAAACGTAAATTCATGACCAGCTTCGAGTTGCGTTATCCTTTTATCGATGATCTGAAACTGTCATTTCCACTGCCGCTGGTTTTTTACCAGGTGCGGGGAAGCGCTTTTCTGGACTTGGGAGCCATCTGGACAGAAGACAAAGATCTGAAATTGTACGGACAGGGAAAATTGCAGGATTTGATGATGGGAATCGGTTTTGGACCGCGCTTGAATATGGGGTATTTTATCCTGAAATTTGATGTTGCCTGGCAGACCGATCTGAGCAGTTTCAGTAAACCATCCTATTATTTCACGCTGACACCGGATTTTTAGAAATCTACCTCATCCCCGGCCCTTCTCCTATCGAGGAGAAGGGAGTTTCTCGTTCCAATGCTCTGCTTTGGAACGCTGCTTAATCCGTTCCAGCGGAATGTTCACAGCATTTCTCTGAGTTACTTCTATTTTGCGAAACGGGGGTTTCGCTTCAAATTGCGTTTCCAATCAGGGGATTGGGAACGAGAAGTAAATTTGACGTTGCCTGGCAGACCGATCTGAGCAGCTTCAGTAAACCGTCGTACTATTTCACGCTAACACCGGATTTTTAGAAATCGACCTCATCCCCGGCCCTTCTCCTATCGAGGAGAAGGGAGTTTCTCGTTCCAATGCTCTGCTTTGGAACGCTGCTTAATCCGTTCCAGCGGAATGTTCACAGCATTTCTCTGAGTTACTTTTATTCTGCGAAACGGGGGTTTCGCTTCAAAGTTGCGTTTCCAATCAGGGGATTGGGAACGAGAGAAAAGGGAATTGGGAACGAGAGAAAAAATAGATTACGATCTCGGGAAAGAAATCTTCCAAAACTGAAACGATACCTTTGGCAAAAGTACGGCAGTAAATGGCACAAACATCTTCGTGACATTGCTTCGCCAGCTTTTCAGCTTCGATAGTCAGGCAATTTTTGCAGAACTTGGTTTCCAAGAAAACAGTGTTTTCTTCTGCCCAGAAGTCCGGAATATTTCCACCCCGATCGGCAAAATAACCATGGATAAATTCTCGAACTCCTTCCACCGGATTTTGCTGGAAGGCTTCAATATCGAAATTTCCTTCTTTGATAAGTTTTGTGATTCTTTCCATTCCCACAGCAAAGCCGGAATAGAAATTATTCTTTTGAATTGCTCTGAAAGCCAGGTTACCGAATTTCCGGTGTAGAAGAGCAAAGTCATTCAGTTCTTCCACCCGTGTTTGGATGCTGAGGTTATTGATTCCTTTATCGTTCATTATGGCTCCTTCACGTAGAGCAAGCTGCCAGCTTGCTTATGCGAGACAGGAGTTTCGCAATAATTCTGTGTTCCCAAACAAGACTTTTCATACAGTTGCCGAATACACCTTGGCAGGAAGGGCTTTAGGAACGAGATTGAAGACATGTGATGATTTTCTGCTAACTGATTTTCCCGCAGCACTTTTTATACTTTTTCCCGCTGTCACAAGGGCAAGGATCATTCCTACCAATTTTTTTCTCTCTTCTAACAGGTTTGAAAGTAACATTCAGGTCTTCATCCATCTTTGACTCCTGTTGAATGGGATAGATTTCCTGTATGTCGTCAGCATCATCAAACGAGTAATCGGAAAGGTTGGGGAAATTATCTAATAGGCTTTTATGTTGAGGTTCTTCTAAACCACCTTCAACAATATATGACGACAACTCTCCTATCTTTGCCATCTCTTCTGAGAATATGTCCTTAAAGTCTAAGAAACTTTCTCCCTTAAAAAACAGGCTTTTTCTGAATATTTTGGTTTCTTCCTGGAATTCGGTTTCTGAAATGCAATCCGGTTTAACCCAATCATGAACGAAGTCGGAAGCCCATAACTCATTTGTATATTGGCCAATTACCTTCCCTTTTAATTTCCGTGAAATCTCCAGAAATTCATCGAAAACAGGTTGGGAAATGATTTGATTCTTATATAAAAACTCATAAATATATACACTGCCCCAAAGAATGAAAATCAGTTCGGAATTATTCTCCAGAAAAAAAATCGAAGAGATTTGTAAAAGATGTTGTTCAAACAATTTCGCATCGATATTAAAAAATCCGTCGGTGATTTTCCTGGAATTATTATTTTTTGTCAGGAACGTTAGCATTCCATCCCAAATTTTACCACTTTGGTAAAAGGGGAAATTCTTTTCATGCATAAAACGGAAGAAATATCCGTGTAATATTATGAGGAAATTTTCCCTTCTATTTTTTTTGTACAATTCGATTAAATTTACATTCTCTATTGGCTTTCCGAATAGTCCCGTGGCAAGTGAAGAGTAAAAATAATTTTTAAATTCAAAATCATATTTTGCGATTTTTTGGCCGAAACTTTTCACATCAAAGCTTGTTGTGTTTGCTTTATAAAAATCTTCCAGGATCATGTAATATTTGCATTCCGCCAAATCGTGTTCTGCTCTGCCGATCAGTTCATCTGATTCGGTTATTTCAGCGAAGTTTTCCAAAATGGCTTTATCTAACAATTCGGTATATTGGTAATATAATAACTTTTTGAAAGTTTGCAGATAGTAATCGAAGTATCGGATAGGATGCTTGATAAAATTGGAAAACGCTTGTTCCGCTTTAATTTTATCATGCTGAAAGCAATAATAGTCCAGTAAAGGTTTATCAATAAATTGAAAACATTCTAAATAGAATTTTGGCTGTTGGTTCTCGATGATTTCAGCAAATTTGATAGCGTTATCAAAGTTCTTTGCTTCCGTCTGGGAATCATATATCTCCATAATAACTTCTTCGACATCGTAATCCTGAACAAATTCTTCAGGTAATTCCTTGGAAAAGAATTCGCATGCTATGTCGAAAATTTCTAATTTGTTATCCTTTATATAATGATTCCAAAATTCTTTAGTTGTCATTTCTACCTCTTTTTCTGTTTAATTAAGAAGATCAACACCTGAGATAAACCCAGATGTTTTCCACAATCTTTCCATGTATTAGTCCATAATTTGAGTTACTTTTTATAAAGTAAATCTGTAATTCAATTTTAACCATTAATCTCAAATATCCTGTACCTTGCTGGTTCAATCTACCAGGTTGAACCAGTTGTTCTTGCAAACCAACTTGATCTACTTCCAAGACCAGAGACGGTATTGATAAACGTTTCGTTCATCCAAGATGGTTGAGCGAACATAAATGTAGAGCAAGCTGCCAGCTTGCT
>JAUSOT010000066.1 GCA_030656075.1 Candidatus Cloacimonadales bacterium | reverse complement strand
AGGAACGATAAGACTTCATGATTACCTCCTTATTTCACTTATCTTATAAATCAAATAATATCTATTAGTCAAATTCAAGCTTGACTATAAATTACTTATTCTTCTTTTATAACTCATGGAAGTAAACATAGAAATCATTATCTGCATTTAATTGTGGAAAATTAATAAAGCATAAAAGGAGAATTAGAAATGAAACCGATTGCAATTTTAATATTACTTTTACTTGTTTCTTTAGACTTATTTGGACAATCTATTTACAATCTAAATCGTTATGAACCAGAAATAATTGATGGAAGAGCAGAAGCATTAGGCAGAACATCAATTTTATCATCCAATGGAGCAAATAATGTTTTCAATAATCCTGCCCTGTTAAGTGAATTGAAATCAATAGATCTTCAATTTAACATAAGAGCAACTTTTGGAAACGTTAATAAACTCCATACTGCTACAGACACAACTTCAATTGTTGATCATTATTCCGATACCGATTATAAAAGAACTATTCATCCAAAAATTAATGGATTATCATTTGGAATACCATATCAAATATCCCCAAAAAGTGCATGGAGATTTGGTTTTGCTGCTGGCTATCGAGCTTATTATGATTGGGGATATGATATTCATGAAAAACGAAAAGAAGTATTCTCAGATGAAATAACAAATGAAGAAGGAGATAACGAATTTAATGGAGGTTTCAATACTCTTGTTTTTGGTGGAGGAATAAACTACAAAAAGAAATTCTACGCAGGAGTTTCAATCAGTATCCCGTTCAATAGTCAACACTCAAATATTTATGAAGATTTTGACGGAAACAAAGCAAAGAATAGTGGAACTGCAAGTGGTACATTTTATACTATAAGCGGTTCTTACATTCTAAGTAACTATGTTACCATTGGGACTCGTGTAAAAACAGAGTACAAACTTGAAATTGACGGAAGCGACGATCAATTTAATATTACATATAATTATAAATATACAATTCCTGCCGAATACGGTTTAGCCTTGGAGGTGAAACCCATTATTGATCTTAAAATAATCACTGAATATATAACTCGAAACTTTGCAGATTATGACGATTTATACTATTTTAATCCTGAATCAGAAAATGGATATTCATTTAGAACAGGTTTTGAATACGGAACGAACAAAATATTTCGAGTCGGTTTCTTTACGCAGAGTGTTCCTGTTTATACGTATTCGTCATACTACGATGAAGTTTTGGATGATTATGTTTTTGATCTTGATGACAAACCACAAACTGAAACAGGTTTTACTACCGGTTTTGGAACTAAGATAAATTCAAAAATTCAAATAAATCTATTCGGTTCTTACTCTTTCTTAAATTATGACGAAAAATATAATTTCGTTGCAGATACAGATATCACAAATGAAGTATCATATTCGTTATTCAAGTTTGGCTGCTCATTGGGATATTCGTTTTAAATTAAAATTATGATTCTAAATGCAGATAACATGTGCACCTGCGGGTGGGTGTTGTCAGTCCGTATTGGTTTGAATCTTACGATTCAAACTTTGGTTTGTTCGTCTGGGCGGTATCATGCGGATTCCGCAGCAACTCACAAAATCATCAATAAAAACTCCCCGGCAATAAATACGTTTTGATCTCTTCATTGTAATATCTGTCTGTCATCGTGGCGATGAAATCCCGCACTTTTTCGGCATCGTTGTAGGACTTCATATAATTTTCACTTTTACTGTTTAAAAATTGAGTGAAAATCTTTGAGTTAACATCATTGTTTTCGATATCCTGCAGGTATTGTTCAAATAAAATCTCCATACTTTTCTCGATGATCGTCCGGGCTTTTTTCACATTTTTATCGGTGTAAATCCGGGCATAATTAAATTTTTTCAATTCCAAAAGATAGTAGGAAGCTTCATCATCAAAAGCGACCTGATCTTGTTCATAACTGCTCAATATCACGCTTTTCACCAGCGTATCGATGATCTGGCTGTTGTTATTTCCCAGGAATTCGGCACAGTCTTTCGGAATATCTTCCCTGTTCAGAATATTCAGTCGAATGGCATCTTCGATGTCCTGTCCGATGTAGGCAATCGTATCTGAAATTCGCACAATGCAGCCCTCCAACGTGGACGGCATCCAGGAAATTTGCTCACCAAGTTTCTTTCGTTTTATATAATTCCGTATATCAGATTCAGTTTTGTTTCTATCAGGATGCAGGATCGTGGTGTGAACTTCTCCGTCATGCGAAATGATACCATCCCGCACCTGGTTGGTCAGGTTCAATCCATTTCCCTGGAAAGCGATACTGTCCACTACATGCAGGCTTTGAACGTTGTGATGAAACTGCCCGATACTCCGCTGAACACAGCATTTGCTGAGCGCCACTTCTCCGTCGTGTCCGAAAGGCGGATGTCCCAGATCGTGACCCAGAGCGATAGCTTCCACCAGTTCCGAATTCAACCTTAGCATCTTGGCGATCGTGCGGGAAATCTGGGAAACGTAGGTGGTGTGCAGACTGCGGTTGGAGGTTTCTTCATCGAACATATTGGTGAACGAAAAAACCTGCGTTTTGCCCTGGTAACGACGATAGGCGCCGCTGTGCAGAATGCGGTCGCGATCCACCGCAAAAGGCGTTCGCATGTGGCATATCGATTCTTCCTGTAAGCGTGTTGCTGCTTCATTCCGGCAGGCAAACTGACTGTAATATTCGCTGGAATGTTGTATATTCTCATTGTAAATTTTTTCTAATTTTGTTCTATCCACAGATAATCTCCTATTTGCCTCTTCCGTCTGATCGCTTCGAGCGATCATCCACCTTCCCCAGAGTGTCGGCTTTCCATATTCTTCATATTAATCTCGTGGAAAACGATCACCTTTTCTTTCACACTACCCATGGGGGAAGAAAAAGTAGATAAAATTAAATCTTATCTCCCTCTCCTTTGGGGAGGGCTGGGGAGGGGCTTAAAACTTCACTCAATTTTATCAACACTTTATAAATATTTTCCAAGATTTCTTCATTTTTTATTCGTATCACTTTGTAACCAAGAACACATAAAATATCATCCCTGATCAGATCATGTTCTTTGTGATAATCATGAATTTTCCCATCCACTTCAATAATGGTTTTATTATCCACACAATAGAAATCGGCAACAAAAAATCTTCTTTCTCCAAAATATTCAAAGATTATCGGTTCCTGACGTTTGATCTTTAAATTCTTAAATCGATGAGCTCTCAATTTCTTCCAAAGAATTCTTTCTTCAGGAGTTGAATTCTTCCTGAGTTCTCTTACGATTTCTGTGATTTCAAACATTTTCTGCCTCTTCCGTCTGACCGCTTCGAGCGATCACCCACTTCTCCAACGGGGAAGGAAAAGTGATTTAAATCAAATCTTCTCCCTCTCCCTTGGAGAGGGCTGGGGAGAGGCTATTCTATCCATTTCACTTTCTCCTTATTTTAAACTTCATTAACATATTTTCCTGTCTTTGCGAGGTTACTGACAGAGAAATTCTCACGCAACAATCTCTACTGTTTTTTTAGATTGCTTCGGCTGACACTTCAGAAAGAGAACTCGCAATGACACTTTCATGATATTTATAATGACC